>DAOUHX010000440.1:0-62806 GCA_034428395.1 Caldilineaceae bacterium | reverse complement strand
GAACGCCGAGTTTGACGCCAAGTTCATGGACAAGTACGGTGTCGCCGCTGGTGACCTCGGACCGTTCCACGGCCAGAGCTACGATTCCGTGAAGCTGATTGCGGCCGCCATCATGGAAGTGGGCGAGATGGGCGATGACGGTAGCCTCGTAATCGATCGCGAGGCCCTGATTTCCGCCATTCGCTCGGTCGGCCCGATTAATGGGCTGACAGGCTCAATCAAGTGCGACGCCATGGGTGAGTGCGGCGCAGGTGGTGTGCAGATCTTCCAGGTCGGCGAAGGCGACTTCAGTCAGGTTTCCGGCTTCGGCATGGAATAACCTATTGAAGGAGGAGAAGGCACCCTGACCCTTCTCCTTCTTCTCCCTTCTCCTCTCTTCCCTCTCGAAGGCGAGTATGGCAAGTCGATCTGATTCGGCGCAGCCTTTTCAGTTGGACGGGGCCACCGTCCAGAAATACGCTATCCGAGCCTTCGGCCTCACTATCCTCGCTATCGTTCTCTGGCGGGTGATCACGGTCGGGATCGTTGAAGGCTACCCCGCCTCGTTCTGGATATCCCAGGCCCTGAACGGCCTGGTCCTTGGCGGTGTCTACGCCCTGGTCGCGCTCGGCTATACGCTCGTCTACGGCATCCTCTTCATGATCAACTTCGCGCACGGCGAGGTGATGATGATCGGCGGTATTGCCGGCTTCTTCGCGCTACAGTTTGCCCAGGCGCGCGGCTGGATGGAAGGGCCATGGCTCGTCGTGGTTATCGCCCTGCTCGTTATCATGTTCATCGGCATGGCAGCCTCCGTTCTGATCGGCGTAACGCTGGAACGGCTGGCCTACCGCCCGTTGCGCCAGGCGCCAAGGCTTGTCCCGCTGATCAGCGCCATCGGCGCCTCACTGTTTCTGCAATACTCTGTGCTCCTGATCTTCGGAGTCAGCCCGCACAACTACCGCAAACCCGAACTCATTTCGGGCGGCCTGCGCCTCGGCGACGTGTTCATTCCCTACACCGGAGCGATAATCTTCTTCACCTCTATCCTGCTGATGCTGGCCCTCTATTTCATCATTCAGCGAACGAAGTTGGGACGCGCCATGCGAGCCGTCGCCGAGGACCGCGCAACCGCTTCGCTCATGGGAGTCGACGTCAATGCAGTTATCGTGCTGACCTTCATGCTCGGGTCGGCATTGGCCGGCGCAGCCGGCGTGATGCTCGGCTTTCACAACACCGTCGTCAAGTTCAACAGCGGCTTCATTCCGGGCTTGAAGGCGTTTACCGCAGCCGTCCTGGGCGGCATCGGCAACATTCCCGGCGCAATGTTCGGCGCCCTCTTGCTCGGCCTGATCGAAGCGATCGGACCGAGCGCTCTGGGCATCCCGACCGAATACAAAGATGTCATCGCCTTCACGCTCCTCGTACTGATTCTGATCTTCCGACCGTCAGGCCTCTTTGGCGAAGTGTTGAGCGAGAAGAAGGCCTAAGCGGGGGCGTTCCTGTGCCCACAGCCATCAAGACCGGGCTCATTACCTTTGCTTTCCTCAGTTACCTGATCCTTGTCGGCATCCCGGGCCGGACGGGAGGCAACGCATTGCCGCTTCTGGCCCTCTTGGCCGCGCTCTTCTTCTGGTACCGTCTGCGCCGTACTGCACGGACCGATTCAGTGCCGATTCCCTTTGCCGGCGCTCCCGGGCAGTCCAAGCCTGGTTGGGAAGTCGGCCATGGACAGCAAGCCCAGGCGCAAGCGGGGGCCGTCGCAAGGGGAGGGATTTCGAGCCGCGTATTGGGACTGGGCGCTGCCGCCGGCGCCACGACCGGGCTGCTGATTGCTCTCGTGACCGCCGTATTCGCCACACTCCTCGGCAACGGCGTCGCGATTCAACCAGTCTTTGACAAAATAGTTCCCGTCAACGTGGCCGCGTTGCTCGGCGTATCGCCCGGCGCGGTCGCCCAGGCGCAGGTGCCGCCTCTGCGCTATCCCATCGCAGTACTCTACTTTACGGGCGGCGGCATACTGGCCGCGCTTGCCGTCCTGGCAGGAAGGGCCGACGCGGCGCGGGCGGCAGGTTCAGCCCAATGGAAGGCGCATCTCTCCGGACAGGCGTTCACCTCGGCCGCGCGCTGGCTGGTTATCGCACTGCCCTTTGCGCTCCTGGCGCTGGTCGCCTGGCTCGGGCTGCCCGGGGTCAGCGCATTCGGAACCGACAGGAGCACGGTCCGTCTCCTCTTCACACTGGTAGCCACCGGCAGCGGGCTGTTTGCCCTGCGGGCAACGAATCCAGGCCGCGAACGGCTCATACTCTCCGCTCTGCTTGGACTCGGCGTGTTGGCCATGCCGTTCATCCTCGACCAGTTTCAAAACTCGGTCATGGGCATCGTTTTCATCTTTGTCATGCTGGGGCTTGGGCTGAATATCGTCGTCGGCTATGCCGGCCTGCTCGACCTGGGCTATGTCGCCTTCTTCGCCATCGGCGCCTACGTTTACGCCTTCGTCTCCGCCCCCTTTTCCTCGCCGTTTATCAGCAGCCTTCTGACCGGAATGGGCGTACCCCCGGACAGCCCTCTGCTCGGATACTGGATGGCGCTGCCGCTGGCCATGATCACGGCTGCCATCGGTGGCATCCTGCTCGGTATTCCGGTGCTGCGCCTGCGCGGCGACTATCTTGCGATCGTGACGCTGGGTTTCGGCGAGATCATCCGCCTCTTCATGCTGAACCTGGGCGAGCTGACCAATGGGCCGCGCGGGATTCTGGAGATCGGCCAGCCGGGTCTTTTCGGTCTGCCGCCCGAGGCAATATCCGGCGGACTGCTAAGCTCGCAGGGATGGATCTTCCTGCTGGCCCTCGTAAGTTCGGCAGTGATCGCATTTGTCGCCATTCGATTGAACGACTCGCGGCTTGGCCGCGCCTGGATCGCAATGCAGGAGGATGAGGACGTCGCCCAGGCTACCGGCGTCCATCTGGTGCGCACGAAACTGCTCGCCTTTGCCATCGGCGCGACGTTTGCCGGGCTAGCGGGGC
The DNA here is from genome assembly GCA_034428395.1 of Caldilineaceae bacterium. GTDB lineage: Bacteria > Chloroflexota > Anaerolineae > Caldilineales > Caldilineaceae > Bin5. The sequence continues at coordinate 59,801 of DAOUHX010000440.1, read as the reverse complement.
AACTGTACGCCGCCCGCCAAATCAACATCTTCCCCGAAAATTTCTCGCTCTTCGTCTCCATCGACGCGCTGGCGCTGATCATCGTCGGCGGCATCGGCAGCCCGGCCGGCATCGTTCTGGGCGCGCTCGCGCTCAAGGGGCTGCCCGAGGTTCTGCGCGGTGTGGACGAATACCGCATCGTTACCTTTGCCGCCCTGCTGGTCATCATGATGATCGTCCGCCCAGCCGGCATTCTGCCCTCGTCACGCCGCCGATTTGAGGCCGCCGCAGAGGAAGTAGACGACAGCCAAATCGGCGCAGGACCTGGTGAGGAGATCGTGCAGACGCTGCCAGACGACAACGGGGCCGCTGCCGCCGAGAATGGAGCGGTACAATGACGGTCCTTCTCGCGGTCCAGGGCGTTTCCAAGGTTTTTGGCGGCCTGGTCGCCGTCGACAATGTGGACGTGGACATCGAAGCCGGTTCGATCGCCTCGCTCATCGGCCCGAATGGCGCAGGCAAGACGACGCTTTTCAACTGTCTGACCGGTCTCCACCGGCCCGAAGAGGGGGAGATTCTTTTCGAGAGCCAGTCGCTCGTGGGTCTTCGCTCCGACGAGATCACGGCACGCGGCATCGCCCGCACCTACCAGAACATCCGGCTCTTCGGCAGAATGACCGCGCTCGAAAACGTACTCGTAGGACAGCACCTGCGCTTGCACGCGTCCCATTGGAGCGCCATCCTGCGAACGGCCCGGCAGCGGGCGGAAGAGCAAGCCGCGCGTCAAACGGGGCGGGAACTGCTCGATTTCGTCGGTCTCGGCGGACAGGAGGAGGTCGTCTCGACAAACCTGCCCTACGGGGAGCAGAGGCTGCTGGAAGTCGCGCGCGCTTTGGGAAGCCGCCCGCGGCTGCTCCTTCTTGACGAGCCCGCTGCCGGCATGAATCCCCGCGAGACCGAACGGATGATGGAGCTGATGCACAGGCTGCGCGACGAGATGGGAATCACAGTTTTTCTGATCGAGCACGACATGAAGGTGGTGATGAGCATCTCCGAGAACGTGACCGTCCTGGACTACGGCAAGAGGATAGCCAGCGGTGCGCCCGATGAAGTTCGGGCAAACCCAAGAGTCGTCGAGGCCTATCTGGGCCCTGAAGTGGCCGTGAACGAGCCCGTTGCAGCCGTGGAGCGTTGAACGGTGCTGATACTTGAGTCGGTCCACACCTTTTACGGCCACATTCACGCCCTTAAGGGCGTCTCCTTGACCGTATCCGAGGGCGAAATTGTCACGCTGATTGGCTCGAACGGGGCCGGCAAGACGACGACGCTGAACACGATCAGCGGCGTGATCGACGCGCAAGCAGGGGCAATCTACCTGGAGAGAAACGATAACAACGGTGGGGATCGCGCCGGCGCGGCCGGGGAGCCCGGAATCCGTCTTGACCGGCTTCCTGCCCACGAAATTGCCAGGCTGGGCGTCTCGCAATCGCCTGAAGGGCGCAAGGTTTTCGCCCGTCTCTCAGTCAAAGAGAACCTGGCGATGGGCGCTTTTGCCCGCGCCGATGCCGAAGGAATCCGGAGCGACCTCGCGCGTGTTCTTGAACTCTTTCCACGGCTCGAGGAAAGGCTCAACCAGCCCGGCGGCACGCTCTCCGGCGGAGAGCAGCAAATGCTGGCCATCGGGCGCTCGCTGATGAGCCGCCCCAGCATTCTTCTCCTGGATGAACCGTCGATGGGCCTGGCCCCGCTCCTGGTCCAGCAGATCTTCCAGATAATACGCGAGATCAACGCGCAGGGCACGACCATTTTGCTGGTAGAGCAGAACGCCCAAGCCGCGCTCCAGGTTGCGAACCGCGGCTACGTTCTCGAAACCGGGCGCATCGTCCTCAGCGGCGACGCGCAGCAGCTCCTCGCCAATCCGCAGGTGGCCGAGGCCTACCTCGGCATCTGACTTCACACCTGCTCAGAACAACCTCCCCTTGTCGACCACATTTCGAACCTGCTCGCCGTTCAGGTAACGGCGCAGATTGTCGCAGAGCGTATCGATGCGGCGCTGGGGCACGTGGGGATTGTCTGCGGCTACGTGGGGAGTCAAAATCACATTCTCCATCCGCCATAGAGGATGATCTCCCGGCAACGGCTCCTGCTCGTATACGTCGAGCGCGGCGCCGGCAATGCTACCGGCATCGAGCGCGTCGACGAGGGCGTCCAGCTTGACCACGACCCCGCGACTGATGTTGATCAGATAAGCGGTAGGCTTCATCCGGGCCAGCTCATCCGCCCCGATCAGCCCGACCGTTTCAGGCGTCTGGGGCACACAGCTTACCGCAAAGTCCGACTCCGCCAGAAGATCGTGCAGCCGGTCCTGCGGCCAGAGCGCGTCCAGCTCCAGGTCCCGCCCCGGCGTTTCGCCGGGACGGGCGTCGACCGCGATCACACGCATGTCGTGCGCCTTGCCGCGGCGGGCCAGCTCCGCGCCGATGCCCCCAAGGCCGATGACACCGAGCGTGCAATCCCCAAGGTGGTGGACCGGCGTTCCCTTCTGCCAGACACCCTTGATTTGGCGGCGCATGTACAGATGGATCCCGCGCGCAAACATCAGGATGAAACAGAAGGCGTGGTCCGCGATCATGTCGCCGTAGATCTTCGCCATATTGCTGACCACGATGTCGCTTTCGGCCAGTGCTGGAAACATGTAATGCTCCAAGCCTGCCACCGGCGTCTGCAGCCAGCGAAGGTTCTCGGCCCGCGCCAGCAGCGCAGGTGTCAGGTCGCCGTACATGCCGACCGCCTGTGAGATCGCGGCCAGCGCGTCCTTTTCGGTCAACGCGTTGACGATCTCCAATTCCGGTGAAAGAGCCTGCACCTGCTCTAGCTGGCTTGATGTCAATGCCGGGTAGATGAGAAAGTTCATTGTCGTGCACCTTTCGTGAGTCGGTCGCCCCGTTTCACTCGCCTCATCCATTGTAACGAAAACTGGCGGGCAAGCAACGCCAGTGGCGCGCCGCGGCCGGTCTCAGTGCCCCCGAGCTACAGTTGAATTCGGGCTACTGACGTTTTGCAGTCCAAAATCGGGCGTGCAAATCCCCATACCGCGCGCAGCAACCTAGCCATCCCCGGCTCCTGCACTTCCTGGCCACTCTCCACTCTCCACTCTCCACTATCCACTAACCGCTATCCACTATCCACTGCCGTTGAACGATCCCCCCCAAGTGTGAGCTGCACGCCTCCGGGACGACCAATTTTGCATTTTTGACCTGCCGCGGCTAAAATACTTACTCCAGAGAAAGGGACGGACCATTCCGTCGTGAGGATAGTCGCCGCCCGTTCCCGGGCGGAGGCGGCCCGCCCCAACGTCTATACGAAGAATGTGTTTTGGAGGACATTATGGCAAAGAAAGGCCCGCGCCAGCTTGTCAGGATGCGCAGCACTGAGAGTCACCACGTCTATCTGACGAGCAAAAACAGGCGCAACGATGACAAGCGACTGGAACTGCGCAAATTCGATCCGGTCTTGCGCAAACACGTGGTCTACAGGGAGACCAGGTAGCGCCAGAATCTCTCAGGAAGCGTGATTCTTCCGCCCGCCCGCCGCTCCCAAGGAAGTGTGAAGGGATAAGGGGCAAGCCATCTCGCTTCCGAATCGAAAGACTATCGAAGCCCGTTGCCGCGCAGGTCAACCGCAGCGGGTTTTTGGTGTCAAAAGCGTGTGGGCAACCCGCCGACAAGTCAGTAGAGAACCATCTACGCGTACGTCTTTCGGATAGAACTGCTTGCGCCCCGTTCACCGAGGTCCCGCAAAGAATGGGCCGTTTGAAGGTAGCGGCCCTCCATCGCTCTTCCTTCGTTGGCTGCTGAGGCGTGGGGTGATCTGCAGGGGCAGGGACGCTGGAGGACAGGAGTTCGCAGGCCGCTGGGGGACCCCCTACTTCGATGCTGCGTCATCGCAAGGGATCAAAGAATGCGGGCGGCTCCGAACTGTCCGCCCGCATTGCAATGACCCACCAGGGATTCGAACCCCGAACCCGCGGATTAAGAGTCCGCTGCTCTGCCAGTTGAGCTAGTGGGCCGTCAGCCACAAGATATTCTATTGAGCCGGGTGAAGCTTGTCAAGTTCACGGGCGCTTCAAGCAATTCGCAATCGAGCGCAGCCACGCCCGATTCTTGCGGCACAGCCGGCGCCGGCCGGTCCAATTGACACATTGACAAGAAATCGCGCCGCCGTTTCAGGACCTGCGCGGAAAGGGCATCCCGATGACAGATCGCAACAAAGAGCTTGAACAGTATGCCCAACTCCTGGTCCGCCTGGGACTGAACTTGCAGGCCGGGCAGTCGCTGGTGATCAAAACCGAGCCCGTCCATCGTGACTTTGCCCTCCAGGTGGCTGAGGCGGCCTACGATACCGGGGCCAAATACGTCCAGATCGAGTACAGCGACATGCGCTTGCAGAGCATTCGCATTCGCAAGAGCTCGGAAGAGGCGCTGGAGCATCTGCCAGGCTACTTCATCGAGATGGCACGCGAGCGCCGAGATGACGGCTGGGCCGCGCTCAGCCTGGTCGGCGAGGAGGATCCATCAATTCCGTCCCAGCTTGACCCTGCCAGTCTGCGCATCCTTCAGACGGCCGAATATCGCGCCATGATGCCCTGGCGCGAGTCGATGATGGAGATGAAGCAGCAGTGGAACGTGGCCTCGTTGCCCACGCCCGCCTGGGCGCAGAAGGTCTTCCCCGGCCTCGCGGCTGAAGAGGCCTTTGACCGTTTCTGGGATGAGATTCGCCGCATCACTAGGCTTGACACTGCCGACCCGTTTTCGGCGTGGCAGGCCCATCTGGACAATCTTGAATCGGCGCGTTCGACCTTGCAGGCAAGGCAGGTGCGCGCCCTGCACTTCTACGACCCCACGCCCGCCGCGGACGGAAAGCCGTCCACCGACCTGACCATAGGGTTGACCGACCGGCCCAACTGGGCCGGCGGCGTCGGCGGCCTGGGCGCATCGGAACAGGACGCAGACAGCGGCAGTGGCGAGGAAAACCGCGGCGGCCCACCTGTTTTCCTACCTAACATCCCCACCGAGGAGCTGTTCACGACACCTCATCGACTCCGCGTCGATGGGAGGACCCGGACGTCCCGCCCCAGCTTCCCCTTCCGGCGCGAAGTGGCAGAAGTCACATTCCGCTTCGATGAGGGGCGCGTGGTCGAGTTTTCGGCGGGTGAAGGCCAGGAGATATACGAGCAGTTCTTCGCCGTCGATGGGACGCGCTACCTGGGCGAAGTGGCGCTTGTGGATGTGTCCTCGCCCATCTTCCAGAGCGGCCTCGTCTACTACAATACCCTTTTCGATGAAAACGCCGCCTGCCACGTCGCCTTCGGCCAGGCCTACCCGATCGGCCTTGCTGGGGGCGCCGAGCTGTCGCCCGATGAGCTGGCGGCCGCAGGCGTAAATAAGTCCGACCTGCACCTGGACGTCATGATCGGCACGCCGACGCTGGATGTCACCGGACACTTGAGCGACGGCACCGAACTGGCGATCATGCGCGCGGGCCGCTACACGCCTGCGATGCTCGCATGAACGGGAGTCTCGCCCTGGAGCCGTTCATTCAGGAGCAAGGGGTCCTGATCCTGGACGGCGGCCTGGCGACTGAGCTGGAAAAGAGAGGCGCCGACCTTTCGGACGATCTTTGGTCGGCGCGACTTCTACTCGAGGACCCCGCCTCGATTCGCCAGCTTCACCTTGACTACTTCGAAGCCGGCGCAGACGTCGCAATCAGCGCCAGCTACCAGGCCAGCTTCGAGGGCTTCTCCCGCCGCGGACTCAGCCACAGGAGTAGCGTGGAGTTGATGCAGCGCAGCGTGCGCCTCGCCAAAGAGGCGCGTGATCAATTCCAGGCTGCGGCCGATCTTCGAAGTGAAGTGAGTCGACGGCTGCCTCCGCTGGTCGCCGCATCTGTCGGGAGTTACGGCGCTTTCCTCGCCGACGGCTCCGAATACACCGGCGAGTTCGGACTCTCTAAGGGAGACCTGATCGATTGGCACCGTCCGCGGCTTGAGGCTTTGCTCGGCGCCGACCCGGACCTGCTGGCCTGCGAGACGGTCCCGTGCCTGGACGAGGGAGAGGCGCTGGCCGAGCTGCTAACGGAATACGACGAGACGCCTGCCTGGATCAGCTTCAGCTGCCGCGATGACGAGCACGTCTCCCGCGGCGAACCGATTTCCCACTGCGTGGAATTGGTCAACAGCTGTTCAACAGTCGTCGCGGCCGGGTTGAACTGTACTGCACCCAAACACGTAAAGAAACTGCTGAAAAGAGCGCGGGCAGCCACTTGCAAGCCGCTCGTCTGCTATCCCAACAGCGGTGCGCGCTGGAACGGCCATGCAGGCCAGTGGGTGGACGAAAGCAGTGTCGTCGACTTCGCGGTCCACGCACCGACCTGGCAAGCTGCCGGCGCCCAGCTGATTGGTGGCTGCTGCCGCACCTCGCCCAACGACATCCGCAATCTGCGCCGGTTGCTTCTCGGCAGTTAGCTCCGTCCCGGACCGTTTTGACGCAATGCAAAAGGAGCCGGCCCTACGCAGGACCGGCCCCTTTTTCCCAATTCTCTTCCTTTGAAGAAGCGACAGTCTATTCCTCTTCGACAGCCGGCTCGGCACGCAGCGAGAGCAGATAGGTCAGCAGATGAGCCAGGTCCTGTGTGTCCATGTCGTCGGAGAATGTTTGTGGCATTTCGCCGGAGTTGTACCCACTGACGACAAAGCTATCGGGATTCGTGATGCTGGTGTATAGGTATAGCGCCGGCCCGGCTTCACTTGTCTGTCTCGCCCGCCCGACCGCCGTATCGGCGATCTCAAACCAGGTCGGTGCGACCTCTACAAGGCTGTTGTCGAGCTGATGGCAACCCGTGCAACCGTGCGGTACCGTCAGGGCTTCGCCGATTTCGGCGTCACCCGGCATCAGGGAGGCGAGGTTCTCCGGCAAACCGGCGTAAACCTCTTCGTCAGTCAGTACCGCGATGCGGGGCCGCGGGGTGGGTGTAGGCGGTACAAAAACTTCGCCTTCTCCCAGAATCACCATGTTCGGCGAAATCAGCTGCATGCTCGGGTCCGGTGCGCATGCACTGAACAGGACAATGGCAAGAATTGCGGCAGAAAGCATAGATATGAATGACTTACGACGCACCATTCCCCGTCTCCAACAAGGCTGAATAGGCTGGTCCCAAAAACGCGATTTGTAAAGCCCCGCTATTTTGGCACCATTATATAACAGTTGCCGCACCTTAGCCGCATTTCGCAAGCCCTGAAACACAGTTGGCGTCTGGGCGCTCCACCGCACGACATTCGCTTCCGCAGTGTCGGCCCGCTAGAGCCCATGGGGCGCAAATGGAGGTAAGAGCAAATGAGTAGAATCAGCGAAGAGGAAGCCCGGCGGCGGTTGAGCGCAGAGCTGCCGACCTGGGACGTGCAAGACGGCGAACTGCACCGCCTGTTTCGCACCGCCAACTGGCGGGTTACGCTAATGGCCGCCAACGCCATTGGCTTCCTGGCCGAAGCGGCAAACCACCATCCGCGACTTATTCTCAACTACAGGTCGATCGACGTCTTTCTGCACACGCATGACGCCGCAGGGTTGACGGAGAAGGACCTGGCGCTGGCACTACAGGTCGAGGAGACGCTGGGCTGGCCCCCAGCGGGAACTGATGTCTTTCGCGCCAAACCCAAATACTGGCTTCGCGACTGATTTGCAAAGCGGCCCCGGCGCGCAACTCCGTCCGCCTGCTGCACCGTTGGCTCGTTTCATGCAGCAGGCGGGTTCAGGTCAGCCGTCGCTTGGCTCGGCTGAGGACGTCCGCGCCGCGAATGCGCTGTGGAGAACGATACTGCCGGCAATCGCGGCGTTGAGGCTGTCCACGGCGCCCTTCATCGGTATCGTCACACAGAAATCGCACTTCTCGCGCGCGAGCCTGCTGAGCCCTTTCCCCTCGTTGCCGACGACGACCGCCAGGCGTCCCCCCAGATCGGCCTCCGAAAGCGGGATCGCGCCGGGCTGAATGTCCAGTCCGACCGTCCAGATGTCGCTCTCCTTCATGAGGTCGATTGTTCGATTGATATTCGTGACCTGGGCGACCGGCAAATGCTCGACTGCGCCCGATGAGGCATTGCTGACCGCAGGTGTGATGCCCGCGGCTCTCCGCTCAGGCAGAATGACGCCATCCACGCCGAACGCCTCGCAGCTGCGGAAGAGGGTCCCTAGATTGCGCGGGTCTTCGAGATGATCGAGGATCAGGAATAGTGGATCGGCCTTTCTCTTGCCGATGTCCAACAGGTCATAGAGGTCGGCGTAAGAAAATGGGCCGGTTTCGAGCGCGACACCGTGTGGATGCAGCTGGCTCTGCCGCAAGCGGTCAAAAAGACCGCCCTCGACGTAGCGCAGAGGGATTTTGCGGCTCCCAGCTTTCTGGACAATTTCGGCGAGGCGCCCTTTGTGAGGAGACTCGGCGACGCCCTCCAGCCATAAGCGGTAGAAGCGGCGTTTGCCTGCACGCAGGGCCTCCCACACGGCGTGGCGGCCGACGAGCAGTTCGCTCATGTAGAGTCCTCGAAGCGCCAGACTGTGCCCTCCGGCGTATCTTCAAGGTGTACCGACAGAGAGGTCAGGCCGTCTCTTACTTTGTCTGCCAGCGCCCACTGCTTTTCCTGGCGGAGCTCGGTCCGCAGCGAGACGAGCAGGTCGATAAACTCTTTCGCCGCCAGCGAATCGCCCTGAGTGCCGCCGGTGTCGGAAAGTGAGAGCCCCAACACGCCGGCCAGTTCGCGTAGCGTCTCCTGCGCGGCCTGGAAAAAGGGCCCTGAGACTCCGGCTGCGCGGGCCGAGTTGATGGCCCGAACCAGTTCGAAGAGATGGGCTAGCGCCGAACTGGTATTCAAATCATCGTCCATCGCCAGCCGGAAACCCGAGCGAGCCGCCTCCGCAGTTTGCCTTAGATTCTCTGCCCCCTCTCCAACGGTAACCGTCCCGCTGGCCGGACGCAGGCCGCCTCGCAGCCTCGCCGCACTTCGCTCCGCGGCCGCAATCGACTCCTCCGTATATGCGACCGGTTTGCGATAGTGGGCAGTGAATATCAGCAGCCGAAGCGCATCGGCCGAATTCCTCTGCAGAAACTCGTCGATGGTAACGAGGTTTCCCACCGACTTGCTCATCTTTTCCCCGGAAAGCTGCAACATCCCGTTGTGGACCCAATAGCGGGCGAACGGTTTGCCCGTGAGGCTTTCACTCTGCGCGATCTCGTTCTCGTGGTGAGGAAAAATCAGGTCGTTGCCGCCGCCGTGAATGTCGATAGTCTCGCCGAGGTGGTGCAGGCACATGACCGAACACTCGATGTGCCAGCCCGGACGGCCCGGACCCCAGGGGCTTTCCCAGGATGGTTCACCAGCCTTTGCCGCTTTCCACAACGCGAAGTCAGCCGCATTCTCCTTGCGTTCGTCTGAATCAACCCGCGTGCCTGCGACCGCGTCCTCCTGCCGCCGGCGGCTCAACTTTCCGTAATCATCATCATTTTGGACGCGAAAATAGACGCTGCCATCCATTTCGTAGGCATAGTCGATCTCGCCCAGTTCGCCGATAGCCCGAATGATGTTGGTGATCTCGTTGGTCACGCGCGGGTAGGTGTCGGCCGGCTTGATGTTGAGGTCGCTGAGGTGCGTTAGATATTTGTCGGTGTAGAACTGTGCAAGCTGAAAGGGGTCCTGGCCGGTCTCCTCGGCCCGCACGATAATCTTGTCATCGACATCGGTAAAGTTGGTGACAAATGTCACGTCAAAGCCGGTGTATTCGAGATACCGTCTGATCATGTCGAAGACGATGGCGCTCATCGCGTGGCCGATGTGGGCATCGGCGTACACGGTGGGGCCGCAGACGTACATGCGCACGCGTCCCTCTTCAGCAGTCTGGAACGGCTCACGCTTTCGTGACAGTGTATTGTAGATGTTCAGCGCCATGGGAGTTTCGTCGCTGGGACGCGGGTGAGGTTTTTGGGACGGGTTGTCGGCTCAGCGGACCGATTCGAAGGCGCGACGGCGCTCCTGCACCTCTTCGGGGACGGCGAAAATCAGTCGGCCGGCGTTGGTCTGCAGCACCTTCGTTACGCGCACCGAAATCTGTGCGCCCAGGGACTTGCGCCCTTGCTCGACAACAACCATTGTGCCGTCGTCAAGGTAGCCCACGCCCTGGTTGACTTCCTTGCCCTCCTGGATCACGTGGATGCTCATCTCCTCGCCGGGAAGAACGACCGATTTGACCGCGTTGGCCAATTCGTTGATGTTGAGAACGCGCACGCCTTGCAGTTTGGCGACCCGATTCAGGTTGTAATCATTTGTGACGATGGCCGCGCCCATCTCCCTGCCCAGATAGACCAGCTTTTCGTCGACCTGCTGCGCCTCTGCCGGGTCCTGATCGAGAAACTCGATTTCGACATTCGCGATCTGCTGCAATCGGTCCAGGACTTCGAGACCCCGCCGGCCGCGATTTCGCCTCAGAACTTCCGCCGAATCGGCGATGTATTGAAGCTCATTGAGAATGAATCGGGGGACGCCCAGGATCGCCCACAGAAAACCTGTATCCGCAACGTCCGCGATACGGCCGTCTATGATTACGCTCGTATCCAATAGCATCATCTGCGTGAAGCCCTCGCCCCTGCTCTTGTCGAGGAGCGGCAACTTTGGCAGATCCCGCTGGTCTTGGCTCTCGGTCTGAAGACGGAAAAAGGTCAGAATCTCCCGGTGGCGCATGACCATCATGGTGACGCCGAGATAACCCATGACGATGACACCGACAAATGGCAGAACCGTCCCAAATGGATTGGGCAGCAACGAGAGCGGGTATGCCAGGAGCGCGGCGATTGTCAAACCAACTGCCAGCCCGACAGTCGCGGCCATGAGCTGAACCGTGGGGATCTGCCGCAGGCTCGAGCGAAGAGCGTGGGCTGGCCTGACAGTCAGCCATGGAGCGGCGATAAGCCCTATCAGTCCGCTGACGACAATTGCCGGGGCGATAATGCGTGCCGATGAGAGCGTCAGGCTCTTGAGGGTGTCAACACCCGCAATCTGTCTTCCTAACTCCCATCCCAGCAGGGCAAATATAAGGGTAACCAGTACCCTCAGGAGCAGCCCCCAGCGCATAGCCCGGTCCTCCTGACCAGCAAAGCAGACAATATTGTAACAAAATCATGATACAACACTTGTCTGCAAAGCGCAATGCCGGTAATTGGCACAGAGTCTGGCACCGACCATCGACGTCCTATTCGTTTCTGCGTGGTGAACCTTGGAACTTTTGTGGCGCCTGACAATTCCGGAGGGAGGCTCTAACTTTCTTGAAGCGACTGATACAGTCCCAGCACTTCGCGTGCGTTGTTGTGGGCGGAGTATCGCTGACTGTAACGGCCTGCCGCCCGTCCCATCTTCGCCCGCAGCTCGGCGTCGCGCGCAATCTGCATTATGCGCAGGCCGAGGCTGAGGTCGTTGTCGGCGGTCAGGAATCCGGTCTCACCGTCGACGATCATGTCTGCGACGCCAGGAGAGTCGATGCCTATCGACGGCAGCCCGGCCGCCGCCGCCTCGATGAAGGTCAATGGATGTACTTCACTTGTGCTCGCCGACAGGAAGAAGTCGGCCATGTTCAGGACTCCGCCGATGCGCTCGTAGGTTACCGGGCCGGCAAATGTCACGCGGCCGTCCATATGCAGCCTACGCGCCAGCTGGCGGCACTCGCTGAGGGTCGGACCGCCCCCGACTAGGAGAAGGTGAAGCTCGGGGACCTCCTCCTTGAGCGCTGAGAAAATCCGCAACAGGCGGTCAACCGCCTTTTCCTGGCTCACGCGCCCCACGTAGACGCCGATAACGGCTTCCTCCGAGATGCCGAAGTCGGCGCGGGCAGCCGCCTTATCGGGATTGTGGAACTGGCCCAAATCGATGCCATTGGGTATGACAACAACACGCCCCTGTATGCCCCACGTCTGCATCAGCGACGCTGCGCTCCGGCTGGGCGCGATGACTGCGCTGCAGCGCTGGCTGAAACGCTGGAAAAAGGCATGCAAGGCAGTCTCCGACAGTGTTTCCGGCACCAACGGCAGGTACTGCTGAACGTAAAGATCGTAGCGTGTGTGGCTGGTAAAGACGAGCGGTATGTCGTAGCGGCGGGCGAATGTCAGCCCGAAGCTGCCGCTGATAAAGGGATGGTGTACGTGGATGACGTCCATCCGTTTCAAAATGTCGCGGCATCGCGAATCCACGCGCACGGAGAGATGATATCCTGTGTCCGCAATCGGGATGCTGGGGAGGCGAATGACATTGTGCTCGTCTCTCGTTGCCCCGTCCTGCTCGGGTACGAAAAGGTAGACCTGCTCACCCCAGCCGTCGAAGTGTTCCTTCAGCAGGCCCACGTGATTGACCACCCCGTTTATGTGGGGCTTGTAAATGTCGCTGAACAACGCAATTCGCATTTTGAACGAACCTGTCCGATTCTGGATGTGTAGGGCGGCTCCCTGTGGGTCGTTCACATCCGGCTCGCAAAACCGACCCAGACCGGATTGACGGTCCGGTTGGACCGTCTGCTACAGTTTACGTTCGACCAGGGGGAATAGTTTCCGCATACCTTCCGAGGCCAGTGGCCGCGATACTGCGAACTTTCGCATCCGGCGAACAAACAACTGTCCGCAGCAACGTCAGTTGCGCTCGCGACCAGCCCCGTACGATTGTGCCGATCGGCCCGCCCCTGGGGTCAGAACGCAAGCGAACAGAAGGCGCCAGCCAATCACAAAGAGCGCCGTAAAGGCAATCGCTGTTAGGACAAACGGCACAGTCACCGCGTCTGCAAAAAAGTAGCTTCGAACCGCAAACGCGATAAGGTCCGCTACGAAGATCGCAAGGATGGAATTCAGCAGGAAGCGACCTGTCGAAGGAGCCGAGGACCGCGGGTATGCCCCAAAAACCGGCGCAGCGATTGCCCATCCCAAAAGAAAAGGCGCGGCAATGCGCGGCATATTCTCCAGCCAGTCAACCGGCCCCGCACCGGCGTGAACGATACGCCCCAAGACGACAAACGCTGTAAATGCCAGCAGATCGCCAGCGGCCAACACGCCGACCGAAAACGTACTCCTGGTACCTTCAACCCCGCTCTGCAATTCCATGACCGATGAACGACGTCTGTATTCCAAACAACTGTCCCCGTTCTACGCGAAAGATCGCCGACCGGTTGGGCTTGGAAAATGGCGGAATGCTCCCTGCCCGTCGAAGGCCTCGTCTCAGAAATAGCCCGAACTTGCCAAACCGTTCCGTGGCTTCTACTATACCATATCGCCAGCGGAATTCATCTTTTGGAAAGGCCAATTATTCGATGTCACAACCGAAGTCAAGGAGTTTTCTGACCGGATTGCGCTGCCTCCGCTGCGGGAGGAGTTACGCTCCGGGAGAGCTGGAATACGTCTGCCCCTGCCGTCCCAATCAAGGCAGCGACCTGGGACATCTCGACGCCGTCTACGACTACGACGCCATAGTTGCTACACGAAACAGGCTGGCATGGCCCGCTGAGGGTGGTGGCGGCGCAGCCACTCGCTCGATCGAACGCTGGTGGCCCCTTCTGCCAGTGCGGGTCGAATCGCTTCCGCCGCTTCCGGTGGGAGAAACCCCGTTGCTACGCGCAGAAAGGCTGGCCGATGCCCTAGGAATCGACGAGCTCTACGTCAAGGACGATGGCCGCAACCCTTCAGCTTCGTTAAAAGATCGGGCCTCGGCCATCGCTCTCGCCAGGGCACGTGAGACAGAGCGCGAGGTTGTCGCCGCGGCCAGCACGGGCAACGCCGCGGCCGCGCTGGCCGCACTGGCCGCGTCCGCGGCGCAGGCGACGGTCATTTTCGTGCCCCGCACTGCACCCAAGGCGAAAGTCGCCCAGCTCCTCGTTTACGGGAGCCGCGTTCTGGCCGTCGATGGCACCTACGACGATGCCTTCGACCTTTGTATTGAAGCGTGCGATGCGTTCGGATGGTACAGCCGCAATACCGGTTACAATCCATACATGACCGAGGGCAAGAAAACGGTCAGTTTTGAGATTGCCGCCCAACTCGCGCAGGAAAACGGGAGGGCCAGATCAAGGGGCAGCGGCACGCGAAACCCTCTATGCGAGGCGCCCGATTCGGTCTTTGTCTCGGTAGGCGACGGCTCTATCATCGGCGGTGTGTACAAGGGTTTCTGGGAACTGTACCGCCTTGGATGGATCGAGCGCATTCCCCGTATCTTCGGCGTCCAGTCAGCCGGCAGCGCCGCGATCTACAATGCTTGGCGCGACAGGCTGGACCTTCCCCGGCCCGTGGCAGCCGCTACCGTCGCCGATTCAATCGGAGTCAACGCGCCGCGCGATGCGGTCAAGGCGTTGCGGGCAGTTCGCGAAAGCGGCGGCGCGTTTGTCTCGGTGCAGGATGAGGCGATTCTGCAGGCGATCCTGGACCTGGCAAGGCAGGGGGGCGTATTTGGCGAACCGGCAGGCGCCGCCGCGCTGGCGGGCCTATTCGAAGCGCGCCGGCTAGGGTTTGTGCAGGACGACGAGACGGTCGTGGCGATCAACACGGGAAGCGGCCTGAAAGACGTGCCTGCGGCGACCAGAGTGGCAGGGGAGCCGGTCGTCATCCCGCCGACCCTGGAAGCAGTGGCTGAAACGCTGAAGATTTGACTCGAATCAGCCCGGGTACTTCCGTTCAGCCATTTGCTTGCACAGGACAGAGGTGTGGTCCTGGGCCCGTCAGAGTCGATCAGCGCTGGCTCACCCTTGCTGCGGTAAGTTCACACATTCCCTTACGTTGCCTTGTCCTTTGACGCCGTGGCGACCAGGGCTCCATTCGCAAGTGGAAGCCCCATCTGCTACGATGGTTTCGCACGACGTCCTTCAATCCGATGGCCTTTGGCCACGCAATACTCGATTTAGCTGGAGAAAGAGCTGTGAACCAACCGATCGTACCCGGCCCAACCTACGCCGAGATGCAGGATCCCGGGCAACTTCCTGCAGAACTGCTTGCACAGGCATCGGCCGCTCTGGACACGCAAGAACTTGCACCGGTCAATCTGTTCAACATCAACTGGGAGAACGGTGGCTCCGAAGTTGAGCGCATCATTCTTCCTCGAGAGTTGACCGGCGTCCAGGCAAATATCATCGTACTGAGCGGCCGCAACTTCCCTAGCGGCTCAATGAAAGTGGGACCGGCCTACACGACCCTGGCCGAGGCCGAGGCTTTGGACGGCCTCCGACCTGGCGACCGCAGCATCATCGGACCCAGCACAGGCAATTTCGGCATCGGTACCGCCTACGTGAGCGCTCTAAAGGGCTACCAGGCGATCGTCGTGATGCCGGACACCATGAGCCAGGAGCGGTACGAACGCATTCGTAAGTACGGCGGCGAGCTCGACCTGACGCCCGGCACAGAATCGGACGTGATTCTCACCCTGGAGCGCACGCACAACGCCTACGTTAGCAAGCCGGACCGCTATTTCGTCCTCGCCCAGTTCGAGCTGATGCCCAATTACCGCTTCCACCGCCACGTCACCGGCGACGCGGCCGCTCGCGCCGCCGCCGACGTGGGCAACGGCCAGGTCGCCGCCTTTGTCAGCGCGCCGGGCAGCGCCGGAACCCTCGCGGCCGGCGACCATCTGAAGTCCCTCTATCCGGAAGCTAGGATCGTAGCTTTGGAGCCGCGCCAGTGTTCGACGCTCTTCAACGGCGGACAGGGGCAGCACCGCATCGAAGGCATCGGCGACAAGATGGTGACCTTGATCCACAATGTCTTCAACACAGATCTGCTGATGTTGATCAACGATGAGGAGACCGTGCAAGGAATGGAAGCGATCCAGTCCGGCGCAGAGGTATTAGCCGAGCGGCTCGGCGTTGACCCGGATGAGGCACTTTCGCTGCGCGGCAAGTTCGGGCCCAGCTGCATCTGTAACATCATCGGCGCGGTCAAGACGGCAAAGTACCTCGGCTTGGGGCCGCAGGACAACGTCGTGACGGTGGCAACCGACAGCTACGATCGATATCCCTCAGTGAGTAACGAACTCCATGGCCGCCATGGTGGCAGGCCGGACGAGAATACGCTGGAGATGTGGGCGAAGGCAGCTTTCCTAGGCGCGTCCCTTGGCGAGACGATCGACCTCAACCGGCCAGGTGAAAAGGAGCGACTCCAGAAGATGAAGCGGGACCTGTGGACCCGATTCGGCTACGGCGGCGCCGAGATCGACCGCATGGCAAGCCAGGTCTTCTGGGACGAGGAGTACGGCAAGATCGAGGCCATCGACCCCGCCATCGCCGAAGTTCGCGGGGCGTTGAAGACTGGGGCTTGAAGCTCACTCACGCTCTCGGCGGACCGCGTACTTGCCGCCCGCCGCGCTGACCAGTAGCCTCTCGCCCGTAGCTGCCTGTTCCGGCATCGTCACGATCGATCCATCGGCCCGCTGGACAATGCTATAGCCGCGCGACAGGACGTTCGAGGGGTTCAAGCTCTCCAATCGCGCCGTGCCAGACGCCAGCCGCTCACGGCGCCGCCGCAGCGTCAACGCCACCGCGCGCTGCAATCGCGACTCAGCTTCGTCCAGCCGCTGCAGGGCGTGATCGATTTGGCGCAGCGGCGCACTTCGTTGCAGGCGCAAACGCAGCGCATCCCACGCCAAACGGCCGTCCGCCACGCAAGACGCACCGTCACGCAGAAGTTGCAGATGGATCTGCCGGAGATCCTGCAGGATCTCCTGGCCGTCGGGCGTCGCGGCGACGGCCGCCGCGGTAGGCGTCGGCGCACGCTCATCAGCCGTAAAGTCAGCAATTGTGAAGTCGGTCTCATGTCCGATCCCGGCAACTACCGGCCTTTCACAGTCGGCGATGGCGTAGGCGACCCGCTCCTCGTTGAAGGCCCAAAGATCTTCGATCGAGCCGCCGCCTCGCACAAGCAGAATCGTATCCAGACGTTCGCCTTCAAGCGACCCGCCCGCCCCAACTGCCGCCGCGCGTCCGTTTCGTTCCCCTTCCAAGAGAAGAGGCAGACCGGCGAGTTCGGGGGCCAAACCGTCTGTCGGGCCCGTTCCTTCGGGATAACGGTTGGCCGCGGCCAGAGCAGCCGCAATCTGAACAGACGCGTCTGCCCCCTGCACCTGCGTCGGAAAGAGGATGACTTCTGCCAGGGGCCAGCGCTGAGCCAGCGTTCTGAGCACATCCTGCAGGGCAGCCGCACCCGGGCTGGTGACGACGCCGAGCCGTCTTGGGACGTCGGGAATCTCCCGTTTGCGGTCCTGGTCGAACAGTCCTTCGGCTGCTAGCTTCTCCTTCAGCGCCTCGAACCGGGCATACAGCTGCCCCCGCCCGGCCGGCCGCAATTCGTCAGCATAGAACTGATATCTACCGCGCTCCGGATAGACGCCGACATATCCATGCGCCAGCACCTGGTCCCCGGTAGCGGGCAGCCAGGTGTGGCGATACGCATTGCCCCGCCACATCACTGCGTCGATGACCGCCCCGCTGTCCTTAAGGCTGAAGTAAATGTGCCCGCTGCCCGCCTTCTTCCAGCTGCTGACCTCCGCCGTTACCCAGATGTCTCTCAGGTTCTCGTCAGTCTCGAACAGGGCGCTGATGTGGGCAGTCAGGTCCGTAACCGTTACAGGATTCATAGGGATGCATTGTACCACACGGGCCGAACCAGCCTCCGTCGCGTTGCAACTTCCTACACTGTGGCCCGGTCCAATCCAAAATGGGTGTATACATTCCTTCACCCCGGGTGGCAACCGAGCCACCGGTCACTGGCAACTATCCACAATCCACTATCCACAGCCGACATTATTGCTCTGCCAGCCGATTCCCACCCCAAAAATGGGTAGCAACCCTATGGCCGCCCGTATGATTCACTCGGCGAAAGTAGGCCTTCCGCATGCCCCCCATGTCCCAAAAGGGAACTGTCCAACCTGACCTCGTCATCGGCCGCCGATCTAGCTTTAGGATGTCTTCAGGAGGCCTGCAGGATTTTCCAGACATTGCCCGCGGTGTTAAACTCTTTTTCACGCATCGCTCGCCCCGGCCGATGCCGAGGGCGGCCTTAAGTGCAGACCGACCGCGAATCCCTTTCGAGGCCGCGATTTTTGGTCTACCAGCAAGCCCGATTCTTTCAGACACTCGGAGCGCTACAAAATGTCAGTTCAAGTGCAGCGAGCGGAGCAAACCGGCAAAAATCAGTCAGATGCCTGCTGCGGCGCCGAGGGCACCGCGCGGACCCCGCGCGACGATCCCAATGCCATCCGGGCGGACGTAACATCATACTATGGCGATGTCGCCCAGCTGCAGTTGGAAGGGTCACCGTCATCTGATTGCTGCGGCAGCGATCTCTACCTCGGCGAGGACCTGACCGACCTGCCCGCGGCGGCCGTCAACAGCAGCCGCGGCTGTGGCAATCCGCATGTCATCGCTTCATTGCGGCCGGGCGAGGTCGTGCTCGATCTCGGCTCGGGCGGAGGCCTGGACGTTCTGCTTGCGGCCCGGCAGGTGGGCGAGGGAGGATACGTCTACGGTGTCGACATGACCGACAGGATGTTGGAACTGGCGCGAGGCAATGCAGCCAAAACGGGGGCGGCCAACGTCGAGTTCCGCAAGGGCGACCTGGAGGACCTGCCCCTGGCAGATGACTCAGTTGACGTTATCATCTCCAACTGTGTCGTCAATCTCACGCCGGACAAAGGCCGCGCCCTGCGGGAAGCCTTTCGTGTGCTCAAGCCGGGCGGGCGGCTTGCCATCTCCGATATCGTCGTTGACGGGGACCTGGACGACCTGCCGGTGAGCGAAAAAGAGATTCGAGCCGGCCTCAGCTGGGCCGGCTGTATCGCCGGGGCTTTGAGTGCTACTGAGCTCACGCGACTGCTCGAGGCTGCCGGGTTCGAGAAAATAGCAATCACCTTCGAACACCGCTACAACAGCAGCGAGTTTCTCGGTGATCTTCCTCCTTCGCTAAGCGGTCTGACCGACGCAGTCCTGGCTGAACTGATTCAGCGCTTTACGAGCAGCAGTATCCGCGCCTGGAAGCCGCCCTGCTGATGCGCTGACGCCCCGAATCCAGGCCGGCCTAAGTGCCTTGCCGCCTCCCGCCGGCAAGGTACAGGGCTGGCCCTGCGTTCGATCCCTGCACGGCGACCGGAGTTCCCCCCGGCCGCGTCACCCCGCCGAAGTTGCCTTCAATACCCAGACTTCCGGCTCCGGTGGCATATTCTCCCTGGATAGCTCGATCTCCGGCTTCTGCGCCCAAACCACCCGAGAAGGCGGATAGCGGCCCGTGAACTCCCGCACATCTGCCATTTTGGGAAACTTGCATCCGGGCAGGTCGTGATGCATTGGGATCGTAACGGCCGGGCGCAGAAAGTCGAGCGCGTCCTGCAGGTCATCCAGTTCGATCGTTGGCGGACCGCCCGTGGGAACGATGGCGACATCTACGCCCCCCATCTGCTCCAATTGCCAGCGCTCCAGCCGGTTCCCCACGTCACCGAAGTGGACCAGGCGGACTCCGTCGACGACAAAGCAATACATGGCATTATCACGCGGCTGCAACTTTACCCGCATCGACTCCAGCGCGGGAACTGCCCTGAACTGAATGCCTGACCTTGTTGCATGAGATGAGCCGTAGCCCTGCCCTGGCTTCTCCTTGTCACCCGTCGCGGACTCGCCGACAACACTTAGAATATGGGTTGCCGTGACAATCTCGGGGTCTCCCGGTATCATGGCCGCGTTCGCGTGGGCAGAGTCGTCGTCGGAGCTCCGCACAACAATGTCGGCGGTCTCATCCACGGGCGCAAAACCGGACTTGTGCGGCGTGTAAGGATCGGTAATGATGCTGACGCCCCCGCCCTCGATTCGCAGACAGGCGTGGGCGTACCATTTGATTCTCATAGAATTCCTCCCGTCTGAAGAGCCAAGCTGATTTCAGTCCGGAAAGAGCAGGACCGATTTCGTGCCCACTCCGCTCTTCACACGCCCCACAGCCTTCAGAATGTCCTCAAGTCCGCAGCGTGTGGAGATAACAGCCCCAATCTCTTTGGCGTGCTTCCGCACGAAACTGTGCGCACGGCGGAACTGTTCCACGGAGGAGGCGAAAGTGCCGGTCAGCACGATCTCACCGTAATGGATCCATCGCGGATCGACTGCCATCATCTCTCCCCGCGGCGTGCCGCCGAATATGTTGAATATGCCCCCATTGCGCACGAGAGGCAGGTAACGTTCTATCACGCGCGGCACGCCCACCGCCGCGATAACCACGTCCGCGCCCTGACCCGTGCGCTCACGGACGATGGCTTCGGCATCCTCACGCTCTGGATGGATGGCCGCGGTCGCGCCCAGCTTTCGCGCCGCGGCCAGGCGCTCGTCATTTAGGTCCACGCAGATAACCTGCGCCCCCAGCGCCTTCGATACGATTGTATGCAGCAGACCGAGCGGTCCGACGCCGATGACCACGACCGTATCGCCCGCGCCCGTCCTGCATTGGTCCGCGGCTGCGATGCAGCAAGAAGTCGGTTCGATCATCGCCGCCAGGTCGAAAGGCATATCGGCGATGTCCAATACGCCGCCCAGGCGAACAATCTCGGCCGGGACGCGCACGTACTCCGCAAATCCGCCGTCGTCGCCGTGGCCCAGCCCGTGCTCGTTTAGGCAGAGGCTGTTGCGCCCCTCCCGGCAATAGACGCAGTGGCCGCAGGCGGCAATCGGATAGACGGCCACCCGCTGACCTTCATGCAGACCGGCCGCCTCCGCACCGGCCCCGAGTTCGGAGATTGTTCCGGCAACTTCGTGGCCCAGAATCGCCGGCAGCTCCGCAGGCGCGCCGAGGCCGCCCAGGATCTTCACGTCGGTTGCACAGATTCCGGACGCGCGCACTTTCACGACCACTTCGCCCTCACACGCGCGCGGACGCGGCACGTCGGCGATGCGGATTTCACTCTTCGCGTATACGACCGCGGCCTTCATCGCGAGGCGTCTCCCCAACCCGCCGGCTGCCGGCAATCTCCTCTTCCAGCGCCTCTTCAAATTGGAATGTACCCGGATCGTGCTGTTCTATCTGGTGCATCAGCCCCAAGGCGCGTTGACGCAGGAGCCGGTTGAACCTTTCGAAATCGGCATCTTCAATCTTGCCGACGCTATGATCAAACGCCAGGTCCCGGACCGCCTGAAGGGCTGCGTCTTTTCGCGTCATCAGTTCGGCCAACTCCTCTCCTGTCGCCGCGTGCTGGACCGGAGGACGGCGAACCAGGGGCCAGATGACATAGCCGATCGTAAGAGCTGAGACGAGGCTGATCAAGAGGAGCAACACCCACATGGCGCCTGATCTCTGCCGTAACCGGGGCCTTCAAGCAAGGACCTGGCGAGGGCCGGCGCGATCGGACACGACGGACCACTCTGACTGGGCCGAACGCGCTGGCTGCGGATGCGGCCAGACGCTGACGACGGTCCCAATGACGACCAGCAGTCCGCCGATCCACATCCACATCGTGAGCGGGTTGATGTAGATGGTGAACGTCGCGCTGCTGCCGTCTCCTTGCCATCCATTCAAAATCACATATACGTCTTCGGCCGGCGTCATACGCAGCCCCACCTCGCTTGTGGGCTGGTCCGGCGCCTTGTCATAGATGTTGCGGCGCGGCGCAATCGTTCCCAGCGCGCGGCCGGAGGATGAGTCCGAAACGAGCAGACTCGCCCGAATCTCCGTGTGATTGCTCGACCGCTTGGACTCGAGGTCGGTGTAGGTCAGCGTGTAGCCCGCCAGCTCGACCGATTTTCCCTCGGCGAGCGTAACGTGTGTCGTCGACTGGTAGAACTCGTTTCCGATAACGGCGACGCCTATCAGCACGATGCCGAAGTGGACGATGTACCCGCCGTAACGGCGGCCGTTGCGGCGCAGCAAGCCCCACAGTGCAGTGTGCAGCGGCTCCCCCCTGGAGCGGCGGCGCGAGCGCGCGCCGCGCACAAACTCCTGCACGATCGTCGCCGCAACAAAGACGCAGACGCTCAATCCAGCCACCGGAAAGGGGTTGCGGCTGGTGAAGAGGAAGAAGGGCGCGGAAACGAGCCCGGCCAGCAGCGGCCAGGTGAACTGGCGCCGCAGCGCCGACGCGCCCGTGCGCCGCCAGCCCAGCAGTGGACCGACGCCCATCAGGACAAAGAGCAGGAGAAAGAGCGGGCCCGCGACACGATTGAACCAAGGTGCCGCCACCGAAATGCGGTCTCCCGTCAGGATCTCGCTGAACATCGGAAAAAACGTCCCCCACAGAATGACAAACGCGATGCCGGCGAAGAGCCAGTTATTGGCCAGAAATGCGCCTTCCCTGCTCGAAATCGAGTCGATCTCGTTCTCGCCCTGCAGAAAAGGTAACCTCTGAAAAAGAAGCAGCAGAAAACCGATCGTTGTTATCGACAGAAAAACAAGAAAGTATGGGCCGACCGGACTTTGGGCGAAGCTGTGGACGCTGCTGAGGATGCCGCTGCGGGTGGTAAACGTGCCCAGCACAACAAGGGTGAAGGTCAGCCAGATAAGCGTCACGTTCCACACCTTCAGAATGCCCCGCTGCTCCTGAATGATGACGCTGTGGAGGAATGCGGTCGCGGTCAGCCAGGGCAGAAAGCTGGCGTTCTCCACCGGGTCCCACGCCCAGTATCCTCCCCATCCAAGCTCCATATAGGCCCACTGGCTGCCCATAATGATGCCCGCCGAAAGGAACATCCACGGGATCAGCGTCCAGCGCCGCACGGTTCGTACCCAGCGGCGGTCCAGCTGTCTGCTCAGCAAGGCGGCCACGGCAAACGCGAACGGTACTGTCAGCCCAACCCAACCCAGGTAGAGCATGACCGGATGTATCACCATCCAGTAGTTCTGCAGCAGCGGATTCAGACCGCGCCCATCGGGCGGCACAACGCCGATCTGCTCGAAGGGGTTGGCGCTGAAGACGAGCAGGACGAGGAAGAAGAGCAGCGCAGCCAGCAACGTAGCGTTGACGTAGGGCATCAACGCGCGCTGCCTGCCTCGGTAGGTCAGGGCTGCCGCCGTGCTGAAAAGGCCAAGCAGGAGCGTCCAAAACAGGAGGCTGCCCGCTTGCCCGCCCCAGATCGCGGCAAACTTGTAAAACGTCGGCAGGCTCCGTTCAGAACTGTTCCAGACGTAGCTGATCTGAAATTGGTCGTTCAGGAGGCCGTACCACAAAATGACCGCAGCCGCTCCGACCAGCGCTGTCACAGCGTAGACTGCATGGAAGCTGCTGCCTGTCAGACGCAAGGAGAGATCGGTCGCCCCCCGGTCAAAGGCGAACGTATGGCCGCGCCGGGAGCCGCTAACTGCGAGCGGGCCATCATGCCCGAACCTGCCGCCAAAGTAGCCTGCGACCGTCCCGAAGGCCGACAGCAACAGGGCAAGCACCAGCACAAGGTAGCCGAAATCAAAGATCATCTTGCGCTAGAGCTTGAAGCCCCGCAGGCGCAGGGCGTTGGCAACAACGCTGATGCTGGAAAATGCCATCGCCGCGGCCGCCAGGATCGGATGCAGTTGCTGTAGAAATGGGGGCGCCCACGGAAACGGGGCCAGAATCCCGGCTGCGATCGGAATCAGGGCCACGTTGTAGCCGAATGCCCAGCTCAAGTTCTGCCTTATGTTGCGGATCGTGGCGTGGGAGAGAGCAATCGCCTGCGGAACCGTGCGCAGGTCGCCGCGAATCAACGTGATGTCGGCGGCCTCCATCGCGACGTCCGTGCCCGCGCCGATTGCGATGCCCACGTCGGCCTGTGCCAGCGCCGGGGCATCGTTTATGCCGTCTCCCAGCATGGCGACCCTTAGCCCCTCCTCCTGCATCGCTCTTACCTGCTCCAGCTTCTCGCCGGGCAATAGTTCGGCGTGGACCCGATTGATGCCGACCTCGCGTGCGATTGCGTCAGCCGTCGTCCAATTGTCGCCCGTCAGCATCGCCACTGTAAGGCCCATCTTGCGCATCGCAGTCACTGCCTCACGCGACCCGTCCCTTACCGTGTCCGCCACCGCTATCAACGCGCTCGCCTGGCCGTCGACAGCCATCCAGATTGCCGACTTGGCTTGGGCCTGCAACTGGGACAGGTCGGGCCCAAATCCATCCAGGTCGATCTCTTCGCGCTCCATCAGACGCAGATTGCCGAGCAGGATGCGATGCTCCTCCACCTGTGCCGCGATCCCCTGCCCTGTAATGGCCTCGAATCCTGCCGGGTCGACCAGTTCCAATCCGTGGGCATGCGCCGCGCGTACAAGCGCCTCGCCAAGCGGATGCTCGGACCCTTTTTCCGCTGAGGCCGCCAGCCGCAACAGTTCGCCCGGTTCAGCGATCGCCGCCAAGCCATTACCGGGCTCGGCAGCAACGCTGGACTGCAGCGCCGGGCTCATGATCAGGTCCGTTACCGCCGGCTCTCCCCTGGTAATTGTACCGGTCTTGTCCAGCAGTACCGCGTTCAGCTTATGCGTCTGCTCCAGCGCGACGCTGTTGCGAAAGAGAATGCCCAGCCTCGCGCCCTTGCCGACCCCGACCACGATCGACGTCGGTGTTGCCAGCCCCATCGCACACGGACATGCAATCACAAGCACCGCGATCAGCCGCAGCAACGCCGGCACAAAGCCCGCGCCCGACAACAGCCACACGGCAAAAGTCACAATCGCAAGGACGATCACCGCCGGCACAAAATAGGCTGCCACCTGGTCCACAACGCGCTGGATCGGCGCCTTGCTCCCTTGGGCCTCTTCGACCAGCCTGATAATCTGCGCCAGGGCCGTCTCATGCCCAACCCGGGTCGCCTCGATTCCCAGCAGGCCCTGCCCGTTCATCGTCGCGCCGTAGACCTCGCCTCCGATCGCCTTTTCAACCGGCAGACTCTCTCCTGTGAGCATACTCTCGTCAACCGTTGATCCCCCCGACACAACGACGCCGTCGACCGGAATCTTCTCCCCAGGCCGCACGACCACCAGGTCGCCGACGACAACCTCCTCAACCGGGACATCCATCTCCTCGCCGTCGCGCACGATGCGCGCGGTCCGGCTCTGTAGGCCCATCAACTCCTTGATCGCGGCGCTCGTCTGGCCCTTGGCCCTCGCTTCCAGCAGTTTGCCCAGCACGATCAGCGTAATTATGACCGCGGCCGTCTCAAAATAGAGGTGATCGCCCAGCTGGTCGCTGCCCGCGCTGCGCGCAACCAGGACTGCAACGCTGAAGATGTAGGCAACCGAGGTGCCCATCGCCACCAGCACATCCATGTTGGCGCTGCGATTGCGCAAGCTCTTGAACGCCCCCACGTAATAGTCCCATCCCACGTAGAACTGCACGGGGGTCGCCAACAACAGCAGGAGCCAGTTGACCCAGCCGGCCCTTGCCCAGGTGCCGATCAGGTCAAAGTCTCGCCCCATGCTGATGACAACCAGGGGCAGCGAGAAGGCCGCCCCCACCAGCAGACGCCAGTACTCGCGCCGAATCGCCGCAGCGCGGGCCGCGGCCTCCGCATCCTCGCCGCTCTCGGCGATCTCCGGCTCCTCCGCGTCCTCCGATTCCAAGGCGGCGGCGGGCTTTGCCGCGTCGGCCCCGATGACGTCGTAACCTGCCTTGCGCACAGACGCGACGATCGGCGCACGCGCGCCCACGCCGCTTACATATTCCACATGCGCCTTTTCAGCTGCAAAGTTCACGCTGGCATAGACCACGCCCTCGGCCTCTCTCAAAGCGCCCTCGACCGTGTTGGCACAGTTCGCGCACGTCATTCCCGTGATCGGCAGCGTCAGCGTAAGCGTTGGGATCTTGTAGCCGGCCCGCTTCACCTGCTGCCGCACGTCGGCCAGCACCTCATTGGCCGGCGCCTGCTCGGGGTCGTAGCGAACGGTCAGCCGTTCGCTGGCAAAGTTTACCCCCGCCTCCTGTACCGCAGCCGCCTTCCTACTGCTCGTCTCCACCGACGCAGCACAGCCAAGACAGGTCATTCCGATTACAGGGACTGTCAACTGCTCTGTTTCGTTCATTTGCCGAAAGTGCGTCCAAGCCTGCTCCTATCAGCGCAGGAGCAGACCAAATTGGGAAGATACATTCCTATCTGTCGAGTAACAACAGAATCATACCCTCTCCCTGCAACACGCGGCCACTATCCGCTAAACACTTTCCACTATCCGCTGACGTTGGACGGTCGGGCCGTTCCGGCCCTCCCTTGTGCGGGGGGACTCCCCCCGCAACGCCCCCCTGTAGCTACGCCACCGTGTGTGCGCGATTCCAGCTTGCGTGCCAGCGCCAGCCGGGCCAATTCCAGCCTATCGCCGACGCCAGCGTGGTCGATGCGGCCGCCTGTGCGCGTCGCCAGCCGATCGCGTGTTCGAACGGCGCCCTCCTCCCCCTGCAGTTCCTGGCCACTGGCAACTAACCGCTATCCACTATCCACTGCCAGCAAAGATTCCCCGCCAGACGACTCCCTCCCCAAAAATGAGTTACACGCAACAGCGCGACCGCTGTGGACGCCCCCGCTCACAAGCGTGTATAATACGGGCGCGATTCCTGACAACGCCTGGCTTCACAAAGCTACAGCCACTCGTCTGTCAAGACGATCGAGTCGGCGGCTGCGAGGGTCGACTTCCCAGCCTTCCCTCGCTTCGAAACAATCAAGAGATTCTCAGGCCGACTTTCGCCATATGGTACCATAGGACAACTGTTTTTCTCAAATCATTGTAGGCAGTCTACTAGAGGTAAGAGACAGTATTTCCTGACGTTTTTGACCGCTATTCAGGCCGACATTCGTCGCCGTTTTTTCTGTCGCACGCCGGGAGGCAAACATGCCAATCGAATTGATCGGATATAGCGACAAATTCAGTGCCGCGCCGGGCGAAACGGTCCGGTTCATGGTCAGCACCGACCTGTCGCACTACGAGACCACCCTGGTCAGGCTCATTCACGGCGACGAAAATCCGGAAGGGCCCGGCTTCAAAGAGGAGGTGGTTGCATCCGACCTCAGTGGAAGTCGGCGCGGCCGCAAGCAGATCGCACGTTCGGGCTCGTACGTGGTCGTCGATGATCATGCCGCACTGGAAAAGCTGCAAAGTTTCACCCTGCAGGCCTGGATCTTCCCCACCGCGCCCGACCGCAGCGAGACCCAGGGCATCTTGAGCAAGCAGTCCGCGCAGGGATGCAGCTTTTGCCTCGCCCTTGGCCCGGAGGGAGACCTGTCACTTAGCCTGGACGGTTCAGGAGACCCTGCCGCCGCGGCAATCAGAACGAGACGCGCGCTGCGCGCCCGCGAATGGTACTTTGTCGCCGCCGCATTCGATGCTGGTGCCGGCTACGTCAGGCTTTACCAACTGCCGCTTTCAAATTGGCCCTCCGACGGTTCGTCCGCCACAATTGAGGGGCCCGGCAGCGTGCAGGAGACCCGCCGAATCAGCGGGCCCCTGCTGATGGCTGCCGCCGGCGAGGGAGGGGAGCACACCGGACGATTTGCCGCCCAAAGTCTCTTCAATGGCAAGATCGACGGTCCCTGCATCTTCAGCCGCGCACTGGAGGAGGAGGAGATCATGCGCCTGAGGCGCGGCGTGCCTCCCACCGAGGTGGCCGCCTCCGACCTGGTGGCCGCATGGGATTTCGCCGCAGCCGCCTCTTCGGCACGCGTGATCGACACGGGCCCGAACACCCTTCACGGACTCGCAGTCAATATGCCGGCACGCGCTGTGACCGGGCACAACTGGACGGCGACCGTGTTCGACTTCAAACAAGCCCCGCAACAGTACGGCGCCATCTATTTCCACGACGACGACCTGGAAGACGCCCGCTGGGAGGCAGACTTCGACCTGGTCGTCCCGCATGGTCTGCCCAGCGGGGTCTACGCCGCCCGGCTCACCGGCGAGGGGCAGGAAGACCGCATCCCCTTCATCGTGCGCCCGCCGCAAGCAACGGCCACCGCGCCCATCCTCTATCTCATGCCGACCATGTCCTATGTCGCCTACGCCAATGACCGCATGGACGCTTCCCACGAGCACCTGGCGACCCTCCCCGAAGAGCAATTGAACTGGGACCCGCGCGATCTCTATCTCGCCGATCATCCTGAGTTCGCCATGTCATTCTACGACCGCCACTCGGACGGCAGCGGCTGTACCTATTCCTCCCTGCTGCGTCCAATCCCGAACTTGCGGCCGCAGTACCGACACCTGCTGACAACCACACCGCGTCTGCTGGGCGAAGACCTTTATCTGATCGACTGGCTAGACGAAAAGGGCTTCGCCTACGCGGTGGAGACCGACCACGACCTGCACCACGAGGGCCAGGAGCTTCTCGCCAAATATAAAGTCATGGTCACCGGCACGCACCCCGAATACTGGACCACCCCGATGCTGACGGCGCTTGAGGCCTACCTCGAGGAAGGCGGCAGGCTCATGTACCTGGGCGGCAACGGCTTCTATTGGGTGACGAGTATCGACGAGGAGCGGCCTCACGTCGCCGAAATCCGGCGCGGCATCTCCGGCACACGCGCTTGGAACTCGGAACCCGGTGAGTGTTACCACAGCACGACTGGCGAAATGGGCGGACTCTGGCGGCATCGCGGCAAGACGCCCAACCGCCTGACAGGCATTGGCTTCACCGCCCAGGGCTGGGGCGATCCTGCCCCCGGCTATACCCGCAAGCCCGGCAGTCTCGACCCGCGCGCGGCCTTCATCTTCGAAGGCATCGCCCCCGACGAAACCATCGGCGACTTTGGCCTGAACTTCGGCGGCGCAGCCGGCGACGAAATAGACCGGGTCGATTACGGCCTCGGTTCCCCTCCTCACACACTGGTGCTCGCGACCTCCGGTCCCCACGGCCCTTCAATTTTGCCCGTAATCGAAGACTACCTCCAGATGAACGCCGATCTGATGACCAATCCTTCGGCCACCGTATACGCCGACATGACATATTTCGAGACACCCAACCACGGCGCCGTCTTTTCGGTCGGCTCAATCTGCTGGTGCGGCAGCCTCTCCCACAACAACTATGACAACAACGTCTCACGTGTCACCGAAAACGTGCTCAAAGCCTTCGCCTACGCAGACGAACTTCCCCCTCCGGCCGGCAAATGAGGCCCCGACATCCAACGGGTGCAAACAAATCGCTATAGGAGAATTCCCAAATGCAGTCCGCTGAAACGGTTGAAGCTCGAAACGCCTACAAAGCCCTCAACCAGGAGCAGGTCGCCAGCTTCTGGGAAAACGGTTTCCTGGTCGTCGGCAAAGTTCTCGAAGATGACCTTATCGACGAAATGCGCGCCGAATACGACGCCGAATTCGCCCTCGCCCGCAGCGGCGAACGTCCCGTCCGCAACCTGGCCGTCACCGGCGAAAACGACCACGACCACGGCGAAGACGAGCAGGAGCTGCTCCAATTCATGCAGATCTCCGAGCACAACGTCGGCTTCCACCAGCTCACCTACCACGAGCGCCTTCTCGACATCATTGAAGACGTTCTCGGCCCAAATATCCAGCTCTTCCACAACCAGGCCATCTACAAGCCGCCCCACCACGGCGGCCCCGTATTCTGGCACCAGGACAACGCCTACTGGAAGTGCCTGCCCGCCAACCTGGTCAGCTGCTGGCTCACGTTCGACGACGTAGACCTCCATAACGGCGCCATGCAGTTCATCCCCGGCTCGCACCTGCGCCCCATGATTCACGACCAGGCGCAGGGTAGCGATGTCCTGCTCGATATGGGCAAACTGGTCGACGACAGCCAGGCCGTCGTCGCCGACCTGCCCGCAGGCGGCATCACCCTGCACCACTGCCAGACCCTGCACCGCACCGCACCCAACACGACCGACCGCCAGCGCCGCGCCCTCGCCATCCACTACATGACGCCCGGCACCAAGTCCGCACGCACCAACGAAACGATCGAAGTGTCATTCAGCCACCCCATGTTGCGCATGCGCGTCTGACCCGGCCGCAACGGTTGGACGAGAAAGTCGGCATGACGCATTGAGAAACGAGAACACACAAGTCCCTGTGAGCGAATTCCTGGCCGTCGGCAACTGTACGCTCGACGATGTCGTCACTCCCGATGGCCGCATCTCTCCGCGCCAACTCGGCGGCAACGCCGTCTACGCCGCTGCCGGCATGCGCCTCTGGGGCGTAGACGTCAGCCTCGTCAGCGTGGTCGGCGCCGACTACCCCTCGGCCTGGCTCGAACAGCTCTCCGCCGCCGGCATCGACATTTCTGCCATAACGCGCATCAGCGAGCCGCACCTGCTGCGCTCCCGCGCCTTCTACTTCCCCGACGGCAGCCGCACGGACCGCGTCGACGAGGCCCGCGCCTTACTGCCCGACCGCGCCGGCGACATCATCGATCTCGAATCTGAATACACAGACACCGGCAGCCCCCTCCACCGCCGCATCTGGCCCACTTTCTGCCCCGACCTCTCGCAATGGGAGATCAAAGCCCAAAAGGCCGCCTTCGCCCACTTCGCCCCCGGTCCGCTACCCTGCAGCCGCGCCAACGCCGCCTTCCTTAAACTACGCCGCGCCGGCCAGGTCACGATCTCCTTCGACTGGCCTTGGTGGGACTGGGACCAGGAGGGCCAGGTCGACGCCGAGCTTCTCCGCAACATCGATTACCTGCTGCCCAGCATCGAAGAACTGGCCCTCCACGCCGACGCCGCTATCAGCGCGAAAGAACGCGGCGAATACAAGGACGGTCACGTCTTCGAAGCAGCCCGCCGCCTGCTCGACTACGGGCCGAACGGCGTCGGCGTGAAAATGGGCGCGCGCGGCATGCGCCTGTTGCTGAACGGCGAGCAGGAATGGCGACAGGTTCCCATCTATCCTGCGCAGGTCGTCGATCCAACCGGGGCCGGAGACGCATTCTGCGGCGGCTTCCTGGTCGGCCTGTCCCGTACCGGCGACCCCGTTCGCGCCTGTCTCCACGGCGCTATCTCCGCCTCTTTCGTCATCGAAGAGTTCGGCGTCCTGCACACGCTCCAGGTGGACGCCGCCACGGCCAACGACCGCTTGCACTCGCTCGAGCATGCGCTCTCCCACCCGAAATCTTCTGTTTGACATCGCGTCGCCTGTCTGGTAATCTCGCCTCAGCGCCTAGCAGCCAGGACGTCGTCTTCTCGCACGCATTGCCTTTCGTGAAGGAGACGCCTTCTTCTAGCTGGGATACTCTCTTCATCCACTCTCACAAAGGAGACTGACATGAAATCAGTGCACCGAGTGACTTGGCTGGCCCTCAGTATGGCCCTCCTGGTTGCCCTCATGGCCGCGTGTGTCGCGGTACCGGCAGCACCGGCCGAATCCATGGACGACGACATGAGCGAAGGGCCCAAGATGGGCGGCATGGTCGCCGGCTTCGTTTCGTCCGATCCCAAGAGTTTCGACCCGGCGGCCATCGCCGGCTGGGACCAGGGCGTGATCGCCCCCAATCTACTCGAAGGTCTCTTCCGCCTGTCACCTGACGGCCGCGAAATCGAGCTTGCCATCGCCGAGAGCTTTGACGTCTCGGACGACGGCAAGACCTGGACCTTCAACATCCGCGACGGCGCCAAGTTCCACAACGGCCGCCAGATCACTGCCGGCGACTTCAAGTACAGCTTTGAACGCGTCCTGAATCCGGAGACCCGGAGTCCCAAGGCCTGGATGCTCTCCGTTGTCGCCGGCGCGCAGGAGTACCAGGACGGCTCCGCCGACGGGGTTAGCGGCATCACAGCGGTCGATGACAGCACGCTGCAGATCCAGCTGTCCGAGCCGCTCGCGCCCTTCAAGTCGATGCTCGCCAGCATCAACCTGGCCGTTGTGCCCCAGGAAGAGGTAGAGAAGTGGGGCGAGGACTTCGGCCAGAACGTCGTAGCCGCCGGGCCTTTCACCCTAGGTGAATGGAATCTCAACCAGGACGTGACCCTCAATGCCTTCGAGGACTACTGGAACGGTCGACCCTACCTCGACCAGCTCCAGTTCCGCTTCATACGCGACGAGAATACGCGCATCGTTGAGCTTGACGCCGGCCGCCTCGATGTCGCCTGGGTCCCCCCTGCCCACTGGGCCCGCTTCAGCACCGATGAAGTCTACAAAGAGAAACTGGGTTGGGCTGAGACCTTCCACACCTCCTTCATCACCGTCAACCTGGAAAAGGAGCCCTTCGGCAACAATCCCAAGTTGCGTCAGGCCATTCGCTACGCTGTTGACATGGATGCCATCGTCGCCAGCCTCGACGGCCGCGCCAACGTTGCCCATGGCCTGCTCCCACCGGGGCTGCTCGGCCACAATGAGGACGCCGTCCTGAACTATCCCAGAAACATCGAAGCCGCCAAGGCCCTGATGGCCGAGGCCGGCTATCCCGATGGCCTCCCCGGCACCCACGAGCTGATCCTGCCGCCTTGGGGCAACCTGCTCAAGCTCTTCGAGATCTACCAGGCCAACCTCAAGGAGATTGGGATCAACATCGAGCTCAGACCGACCGAGTTCGGCCCGCTTCTGGAGGCGCTGGAGGCAGGAAACTTCGTGCTCGCCTCAACCTATCGCGTCACCGACTACGCCGACCCGGACGGCTTCTACTATCCGCTGATGCACTCTGACAACATCGGCGGCGGTGGCAACGTCGCCCGCTACGCCAACCCCGAGGTGGACGCCATCATCGCCACCGCTCGCGCAACCATCGACGACGCCGACCGCGTCGCCCTCTACCGGCAGATCGACGAAATGTTCGCCGAACAGCTGCCCTACATCCCCCTGATGCACAACATCTACGTCGACGTATCGACCCCGCGCCTGCAGAACTACGTGCCGTCTCCGATGGATACGCACATGTTCCACCGCGTCTGGGTTGACGAATAGGAACGCGGCTGACCGCGACCGCCCCGGGGCGGACGTAGACCAACCGCATGAACTGACAGATCTAGCAGTGAACGCCGCACGCCACACCTCATATGTGGCGTGTGGCGTGCGTTTCCGGGAGGATGATGCAATGTCTCAGGACGCCGAAGCGTTGGAAGCCTATGTACGCGCAGGAGAGAGCCGGGCCTTCGAGCTGGGCAATCGCGGCCCCATTCATTTTGAAAGCGATGGCAACCTCGCCCGGGAGATCTCCGATGCCTACTGGCGCTGCGGATTCTACGTCTTCGAAGGCGCCCTGGGCGCAGGGGAGCTCGAAGATCTGCGGACCGACATGGAAAATGCCTTCGAACGCGCGCCCTACACCAGGGATGCCGACGTCGACGCCCAGGGCCGCCCCGCGCTCGGCAACCACCTCGCGCGCCCGACCTTCCGCTTCGCAAAGCCCCTGAGCGATCCCTACGGCGGCACCGAATACAACAGCGGCCGCCATCCCGCCAAAATGGCCGAACCCGCACCGCCCGACGACGCCCCCGAATACGTCATCAACAGCATCGCCAGCCCGCTCCAGATCATGGACAGCTGCCTGCGCCTCTACGGACATCCGCAGCTGCTCGCCGTCGCCGAAAACATCAACGGCCCCGACTTCACGCCCTTCACCGAGTCGGTCATCGTCAAACGCGCCGGCCTCGGCCCCTCCGTCGCCTGGCACCACGACGGCACCACCCACTGGGACAGTCCCGACTGGGATCAGGGCACACACGGCTTCAACTTCATGGCCCAGCTCTACGGCAGCACCGCCGAGAACGGCGTCTGGCTGCTCCCCGGCTCCCACAAACAGGGCAAAATGGACATCAAAGCGATGGTCGACGCCAACGGCTCCGACCGGCTGCCCGGCGCTGTTCCCATGGTCTGCGAGCCTGGGGACGTCGTTATGGCCAACCGCCAGGCCCTGCACGCCTCTTTCGCCAACACCTCGCCCCAGCGGCGCATCACCATCAACTTCGGCTTCCACCGCCGCCGCGCCGTCCTGAATACCCGCACCAGGCACAACAACATGGAAGTCGTCTACGACGAGGAACGGGTATACGAGCGCTCCCGCCTCATCGCTCTCGCGATCGACGCCCGCCGCCAACGCTTCCCGCAGGAGACCCCCTACTGCTACCAGCCTCTCGCGGGGCAGGAAGAGCAGAACCGCTGGAACGAAGAGACGCGCGCCAGCATCCTCGAAAACTACAATCTGAGAGACCTCGGTCTCTGAGTGGAAAACGCCCCCTACCCGGCTTCGTCGACAGGTTCGACCGGGACCTTCTCGACAGGCGTGAGATCGAACCGCTTCCAGTGATACTGATAGCGGTCCGACTTCCAGCCCTGGTAGACTTCGCTCCAGGACAGGCGTCCCTGGTGCGGCATCAGCACCTTGTCCATCACCGGGTCCGAGGCCCGCTGGTATCGGAAATCGACCGATAACCGCAGGCGGTTCCCCGACAGGTTCGGCAGACCCCGGTGCACTGTGTGACTGTGGAAAAACAGAATGTCCCCGTTGTCGAACGGGCTCGACACCCATTCGCCGTCGATTTTCTCGAAATGGGCTCGCAGTCCCCCCGCGCCGAGCGAGCGCGAGACCGGCAATACGCCGTACTTGTGCGAGCCTGTCAGTACGCTCAGCCCGCCCATGAAATGCGGGCAGCCCCCAAGCGGCAGCCAGACCGTCCAAACATCCGGCGTCCCCTGAATATGGACAAAGTCCTGGTGGGCCGGCGTCGTCTGCTCCAGGTTAGTCGGAAAGATCAAGCGGGCGATGTTGCTCGGCTGCAGCAGAACGTCCTCTCCCAGCAGATGGCCCGTCACCTCCATGATCGCCTCGTCGTGGGCCAGCGTATGGAACGACTCGATCCGCTGGACCCTGTCGTAGACAGGCGAGAACTCCGGCTCCCCCGACACGTGCGGCGGATGGCTCGTCATCGCTTCTTCAGGATCCGTCCCGCCGTCGATCCACCCCGCATCCTGCAGCACCCCCGCAATATCCCTCCGCGCGGCAAGGACCGCCTCCTTGTCCACCCAGTTTCGCAGGAAGAGGTAACCATCGCGATCGGCCCTCCGTCGCAACGCTTCCCGATCGTTCGATAGATCATTCGATTCAACAAAAGGTTTCATGTTCTCCTCCCTTCGGTCACCGCTCGAAAAGACTTGTAGGGGCGCCTCTGCCATCGCCCTTGACTACACACGTTATAGGAGTCTTCGCCCACCAACCTGGCCTGCGGCATTTTTTGACCGTTCACACTCAATCTTGATTAGCGCCCGACTTTCAGGGTCCTACGAGTCCCCGAATGGACAAGTGGATCCTCTTGAGGAAAGTGGCAAATCAGTATATTCTGGGGTATCCTTCTAGCGAGCCATTAGTTTCCTTCCTTTTGGACTTGCAAGTCAAGTCGGAGGCTTCATTTGGTGCTGCGGTCTGGCTCCGCACTGGACATATAGTGTTGTCGTTCAG
The DNA here is from genome assembly GCA_034428395.1 of Caldilineaceae bacterium. Taxonomy (GTDB): domain Bacteria; phylum Chloroflexota; class Anaerolineae; order Caldilineales; family Caldilineaceae; genus Bin5. The sequence continues at coordinate 24,469 of DAOUHX010000440.1, read as the reverse complement.
AGGCTTGCTCGGTAGTGGGCCGCCCTGAACAGGCTAGAATAGCAGACGCTAGTCCCACGCAGATGGGGCTCCACAAGCTCCTTCGCCAGCCGCCTTTGCTGCTCCAGTTCTCTGATCCAGTTGCTGTCGAGCCATGACTGCCTACATCGTCCGCCGCATCCTTCTCTTTATCCCCATCCTCATCGGGCTCGTCACCGTGCTCTTCGCCTTGCTCAACATCCTGCCCGGTGACCCCGCCCGCATGATGGCCGGCCCCTTCGCAGACCCCGACGTCGTCGAAAACATCCGCGAGCAGATGGGCTTCGACCGCCCTCTCTACGTGCAGTATTTCGACAATCTCTGGGACCTGGCACGCGGACAGTTCGGCCGTTCCTACCAGTCGCGGCGGCCAATCCTTTCCGACCTGATAGAAGTCTTCCCCAAGACGGTGCGGCTCGCCGTCGCCGCCGAACTGATCAGCGCCCTGTGCGGCATCTGGCTCGGCGTCGTCGCCGCCACCCGCCGCAACGGCTGGGCCGACCGCCTCATCATGGCCATCGCCGCGCTCAATCTCTCCTTCCCCCTCTTCTGGCTTGCGCTCATGCTCCAGATCCTCTTCGCCGTCATGCTGCGCTGGTTGCCGCCCTCCGGTTACGGCGGCGGTTTTGACAGCTTCATCATCCTGCCCGCCGTCACGCTGGCCCTGCCATCCATGGGCCTCCTCGCCCGTATCGCCCGTGCCGCCCTCATCGAAATCACCAGCGAGGACTACATCCGTACCGCACGCGCCAAGGGGCTCGCCGCCGCCCTCATCATGCGCCGCCACATGCTGCCCAACGCCCTCATTCCCATCGTCACCGTCATCGGCACCGACTTTGTGCGCCTGCTCGGCGGCACGCCCATCATCGAGGTCATCTTCTCCTGGCCCGGCCTCGGCAAGTACGCCTACGACGCACTCGTCTTCCGCGATCTGCCGGCACTCCAGGCCTCCGTCCTGCTGCTCGCCCTCTGCGTCTCGCTCGTTACCTTGCTTGTGGACCTTCTCTATGCGTTCATCAACCCGCGCATCCGCTACGCTTGACTGGCGCCGCTTCCGCCGGGACTACCTGCCCCTGGTCGGCGTCGTCGTTGTTATCATTTTCGTGCTGCTGGCGATCTTCGCCCCCTTTATCGCCGCCGATCCCACCCAGATCGAAATGCGCCGCGAACAGGACGGCCAGACCCTCACGCCCCCCTTCCCGCCCAATCCCCGTAACCTTTTCGGAACCGACCAGCTCGGCCGCGACATCTTCGCCCGCGTCGTCTTCGGCCTCCGCACCTCGCTCATCGTCGGCATCTTCGTGCGCGGCCTCTCGATGGTCGCCGGTACCCTGCTCGGCCTGATCTCCGGCTTCTTCCCCCGTATCGTCGACAACGTCATCATGCGATTGACAGACATCATGCTCGCCTTTCCCGTCATCCTCCTCGCCATGACCGTAACCGCCGCGCTCGGCCCCGGCCTCGTCACCGTCTGCCTCGCCCTTGTCCTCGTCGCCTGGCCCGACGTCGCCCGTTTAGTTCGCGGCCAGGTCCTCGCAATCCGCGAACAGACCTACGTCGAGGCCGCCCGCTCGATTGGCGCCGGAAGCAGCCGCATCCTCCTGCGCCACGTCTTGCCCAACTGCATGGGACCCATCATCGTCGCATTCTCGATGGGAATCCCCGGCGCCATCATGTACGAAGCCGGCCTCAGCTTCTTCGGATTCGGCATCCAGCCCCCCACGCCCAGCCTCGGATCGATCATCAGTGACGGACGCGGCTACATCACCGTAGCTCCCTGGTACCCCGGCTTCCCCGGGCTCGTCCTCACCCTCCTCGTACTCAGCATCAACCTCATCGGCGACGGCCTTATCGACGTCCTGAACCCGCGCGCCGCCGAAGGCACTGGCAACCAGCAGTCCTCCATCTGATTTGGTCGCGCCCGACCCTATCTGCTAAACTCGACTGACGGCGCTGCAGGCCGAATGCCGCAAAACGCGAGATGCCCCGATGGCTACCGAAAATCAAGACGTCACTGTCCAACGCGTGGAACCCTCCTTCAACCCTGTCCAGGACGAAGACCTCGACCAGTATGGCCGCGAGCTGCAGGACTGCACTGTCGTCGACGTCGACGTCCACGTCGACGACACGCTCATGTTCATGCTAGACTACATGGACGGCCACTTCCGCAAGCGCATGGAGACCGTCCTTCAGGCCGACTTCAAAGGCGAGCCCGGCAACTCCCTTCGCAACATGATCGCCCACATCGCCTGGCTAGGTTCCTCCTACGACAAACCGCCCCGTGCCAAGCTGGCCACCAAAGAGGACCTGCTCGCCCGCATGGAAAAGGGCATCATCGACTACAGCATCCTCTTCCCCAGCGAGCTGCTTCCCATCGGCTATCTGCCCGAACCCAAGTGGGCTGCGGCCCTCGCCACCGCCTACAATCAGTATATGGTCGACGCCTATCAGAATCTGGCCGGCGTCAAAATCGCCATCGTCGTCGCCCCGCAACACCCACAGCACGCCGCCGAAGAGATCGACCGCCACGCCGCCCACCCCGACGTCGTCAGCGTCTGCGTCCCTGACGTCGGCGTCAACCCGCCCATAGGCGACCAGAAGTACTGGCCCATTTTCGAGGCAGCCGCACGCCATGATTTGCCGATCAGCTTCCACGGCATCGAGGCGCTTATCCACGACAACTACCCACTGCGCGTCGCCCATTTTCATACCCTCATGCAGGTCAACAGCATGGGTTTTCCCTTCACCTCGATGCTGCAGATCATGTCGGTCGTCTGCGCCGGTATCCCGGTCCGCTTTCCCAACCTCAAGTTTGCCATCCTCGAGGCCGGCCTGACCTGGATGCCCTTTATCATGTACCGGCTTGACGCCGCCTACCTGCGCTACCGAACCGAGCTGCCGGCGCTCGAGAAAAAACCTAGCGACTACATACGCGACTGGTACGTCGGCACACACGAGCTTGAGGCGCTCCCCCGCCGCGGAGACCTCGTCAAACTGATCGAACTCTACCAGGGCCATAACACGACAATGTGGGCTTCCGACTGGCCGCACCTCGAGCGCGATCTCATCGCCGGGCTCATGCGCTACGACATGGACGACGCCCTGCGCCGCAAGATCCTGGGAGAAAACGCGCTCCGCTTCTTCGGACTACAGCCCAGAAAATGACAACCGCCCAGCCGCCCTCACGCCAGACTCGTCGTAGACGCAGAATCACCGTCGCCGCCGCGGCCGACTTCCCGCCCGGAACCCGCGTCGAGGTGCAGGCAGGCCGCGCCGTGATCGCCGTCTTCAATGTCGCAGGCGAATACTTTGCTCTTCACGGCCGCTGCCCGCACCAGTCCGCACCGCTCAGCCGCGGCCGCCTGCAGGGTACCGTTATCTGCAACGCCGCAACCTGCTGGGAGACAGAGTGGGCTTTAGACGGCGAAATCCTGGTCTGCCCAGGCCACGGCATGGAGTATCACGTCAGGAGCGGCAAGGCCATCGGTTACGACCTCAAGCTGCGCACCTACGAGGTCGTCGTCGAAGACGGCCAGGTGATGCTTCTTCTCTGAGTGCCGCGAAAGCCTACTGCGACAATTTTGGTCGCACTCGCCGCCCCTTCCTTCAGCACAAGTCACACACGGAGCAAAACTCGATGATTGCGCGCCCGATACGCCAGGCTGAATTCGGTGAACCGATTCCGGTTACGATCGACGACATGCTGAACGAAATCAGCAACCAGGGTCCGGCCGTCCCCGCGGTCATGGACTCCGTCCAGCCGCAGCTCGAAGCGCTCGATCCTGCGCTCTTTGAACGCGCCTCGCACATTTACATTACCGGTTGCGGCGACTCCTACTTCGCCGGTCTGGCCGCCCGTTACGCCTTCGCCCGCTACGCCGCCGTTCCCACCGACGCGCTCGAAGCCCTTGAATTCGGTCGCTACGCCGCCGAATACCTTCCCCCGGACTCTCTGGTCTTCGGCATCTCCAACTCCGGCAAGGCGACCCGCTCCGTCGAAGCCGCCGTAAACGCCCGCCTAGGCGGCGCGCACACGGTCGCCATCACCGGCAATCCCGACGGCTGGCTGGCGCAGGAGTCAGACACCATCCTCGACCAGAGCGTCCGCATCGCCGGCGAGCTGATCGGAATGCCAAGCAACCTCGCCACCGACCCCGAGCCGGACATACCCCGCCGCGGCTCCTTCGGCCTCGTCAACTACCTGGCTAGCCTGACAACGCTCTACCTTACCGCATTCCACACCGGCGTCGTGCGCGGCCATCTCACGGAAGCCGAAGCCGGCGCATTGCGCGCAGAGCTGCGCGCCACCGCCGACCTGATCGCGCAGACGGTCGACCTCTGCACGCCCGCAGCAAGGGCCTACGCGGAGAAGGTTAAGGAAGTCGACACGTACACGATCCTCGGTTCCGGGCCCAGCCTGGCTACCAGCCTGTTCTACGCGGCCAAGACCTACGAGCTCCCGCGCGTCTACGGCGTCTCACAGGAGCTGGAGGAGTGGGCGCATGAGCAGTTTTTCCTCACCGGTCCGGGCACACAGGTCCTCTTCATCGCACCGCAAGGCCGCAGCATCTCACGTGTGCGCGAACTGTTGCACACGACGCGTACGATGGGCGGCACCGGGGTCGTGGTCGCCGACCATAGCAACGCCGAACTGGCCGCGGCCGCCGACGTGACATTGCCCGTGGCGGGCACAGTGCAGGAAGCGCTCTCGCCCCTCGTATACTGCGTCCCAGGCCAGCTTTTCGCCACCTTCCTGGCCCGGGCACGCGGCCGTTTGGCCTTCGAGTTCGATTCACCGCTCCAGTATGAGATGAACATGCGCACGATCCAGGAAAGTCAGCTGATCGAGTTTCACCCTGCGCGCAAATGAACGCTGATTCGGCCGCTGCGGGCGAAGGCCCGCCAGTGCCGCGCCGGTATGACCTGATTGTAATCGGGGTCAGTTGCACGGAGGAGATCATCGGCGTTTCCTCGCTGCCGGCGCTCGACAGCCATCGCGAGATCGCGGTCCTGGGCCGCTGGCGCAGCGTCGGCGGAAACGGCCTGAATGTCGCCGTTTACGCGGCTCACCTGGGATCAGATGTCGCGCTCATCTCCAAGGTTCCCAAAGCGATTTCCGAGGAAGTGGACGCCGCCCTCGACGAGGCCGGCGTAGACAGCACCTTCCTTGTGCCGGAGCTTTGCAGGCCCGCCCCGGACGTCTTGCTCGTAACCGACGCCGTGGGCGACTACAGCGTCCTGGTCTCAGACCGATCCGGCCTCGCCTTCACCCCCGACGATATCGGCGCGCAGGCGCCTCTCAACGCCAGGCACCTCCATATTGATGGCTTCACCCTCGGTGCACTCGGTAGCGAGTCCCAGCTGCAGGCCGGTCGGCGCTGGATTGCCCTCGCCAAGAGCTCACCGGCAGCGCTGTCGATCGATCTGAACCGGGCAATCTGCGACAGCCAGCCGCGGCTGGTCCGCGAAATTGTCAGCCAGGCCGATATCCTCTTTGCCAACGCCTATGAGGCGGAGGCCGTGACCGGAGTCGTTGACGTAGAAGCGGCCGCCCGACAGCTCGTGGATGCCGGCGCACGCGCCGTGATCGTCAAGGACGGCGCCGAGGGCCTGGTCTGCGCCACATCGCAAAGCATGAAACGGGTGCCGGCTTTTTCGCTGCCCGTTGCCGACTCCGTCGGCGCTGGTGATGGCGTTGTCGCCGGCACGCTGTTTGGGCTGGCACGCGGCCTGCGCCTGGCAGAGGCAGCCCGCTACGGCGTGGCCGTCGCCGCCCTCGTTTGTACGGGACATGGTTCTCAGGGGGCCGTTTTCGACGCGGCCGATGTCGCGCGCCTATTGGAGAAAACGTAGAGATGGAAACGGCGCCCAGCAACCCTCAACTTGCCTCGTTACCCGCCTCCGTCCGCCAACTCCTCACTTCGATTGAGACTTCAGGCCCGCTCGGCACGTGCGCAGTTATCGGGACTTTCGGGGAGGCCCTCGAACTGCTGGCAACCGACAGCGAAGCCGTGTCCGGGACAATTCTCGCAGGCCAGGCGCTTTCGCTCGTCGACTACTTTCTCAGCACACGCGGGCGGTTTTCGGCCGCGGTCGACAACAGCTTCTCGCCTCTGCAGGCGCAGCTGAGTTCCGAGCAGACGAGCGCTGTCAGCATCGATGAGGTGCGTAACGCGCTCAGGTCCTTCAGCCGCGGTCTGGAGATAGCGCGGCAGGAGAGGCTGCGCGCCGTCGCCGCCGCCGGTGCCGAGCATCTTTCAGGTGCGCAGAGCCTGCTGCTCTACGACTACAGCAGCACAGTGATGAACTTAGTCGCCGCACTTTCGCAGGACGGAAGCGAGTTGACGTTGGTCGTGCCTGAAAGCAGAACGTGCGCCGGCTTTGTGCCGATCTTGCGGCGGGGCGCTGACCTTCACTGCAGGTTGCGGCTCGTCCCCGACGCCGCCCTGGCCCACGCGATGCCCTCGTGCGACGCTGTTCTGGTCGGTGTGGAGAGCTTCTTCGCCGACGGCTCCTTCACCAACACGATCGGATCCCTCACGACGGCGATCGTGGCCAAACAGTGCGGGGTCCCTTTCTACGCGGTGACCGATCTGACCAAGGCCGCCGCAACACGCGACGCCGACGCACAGCCGCAGCGGGCCTTCACCGAACCGCTGGCTGAAACAGGCGAGCTGACCAATGTAGGTTTGTTGGAGGTGAACTATCCGCCGCTGGAAAGAGTCCCGGCGGACCTCGTAACGGGCTATATCACCGAGAAGGGCGTTCTCGATCCTGGTGGACCCTGGATGAATCCATAGCCCGTCCTGGGGCAGGACCTTCGTGATGATACTGAATTCGAGTAATCAGACCTTCTCTTTACGCTAGGCAAGACACTTCCTAATCTGCAGGTAGGTCGGGTGGGATTCGAACCCACACGGGTTTCACCCCGGCGGATTTTAAGTCCGCTGCGTCTGCCATTCCGCCACCGACCCGGCACTACATTGTAGAGAGATCCCCGTAAGGCGTCAATTCAGGCCGCATTTCCTGCTCCTGCTCCGGCCCGCACGCATCGCGACCTTCCCAGGGCCTCTACTGACCCAGGTATCGACGCACATTTTCGGCGTGCTCTGCAAATGTCGTGGCGAAAGCGTGCGCGCCGCTGCCGTCGGGTGTGGCAACGTAAAAATAGAAATCGTGCTGCTCTGGGTTCAATGCTGCTCGAAAGGCGTCTTCGCCGGCACTGGCGATCGGGCCGGGCGGCAGGTCCGCATTCAGGTAGGTATTGTAAGGGCTGATCACGCCCTGGTACTCTTCCAGGAAGACCGGCGTCTTCCACCACTGGCCGCTCTCCTCCTGGTATCCCATCGCGTACTGCACGGTGGCATCTACCTCCAGCAGCATTCCCGCGTTCAGGCGATTGACGAGCACACCCGCGATGGCAGCCCGCTCCAGATTCACGACCGCCTCCCGCTCGACAATACTTGCCAGAACCAGGGCCTCGTGCAGGGTCAGATTCGCTCTTCCGTCGGCAGCCGCCTGCTCATGAAGCACCGCCATACGTTCGCCGAATGCATCCAGCTGCCGCAGAATAAGGCCGCTCGCGTCCGGCCCATCCGCCGGCAGCGTGTAGGTGGCGGGAAAGAGGTAACCTTCAAGGCTTGAACCTGGCGGCAGTGCAGCCAAAAACGGCCATCGCTTGCCGACCTCCAGGCAACAGTTCTGCGAACTGTCCTGGCCGCCCCGACCCTCCAGCGCGAGAATCGCTTCTTCAAGCGCGCTGAAATCAGGTCCCAACGCGATGCGACGATACGCTTCCCCCGACACTCTCCCTTCGGCCTCGAGAAAGTCGGCCACCTGTTCGAGCCTCCAGCCTTCCCGTATGGTCACGCGGATGCCGGCCGCTAGGTCACTGCTCAGGATATCTGCAATCTCAACCGGTGTCATGTCAGCGCGCAAAAAGAATGTCCCGGCTTTGAGGTCCTGGTCCATGCCCGTCTCTCGCACGTAGGCCTCAAACAGTTCGGAATCGCCTATCAGTCCGGCATAACGCAACTGGGCGGCGATATCGCGTGCTAGCGTTCCAGGCTCGATTCTGAACTCGACCGTCCGGTCGTCGTCCGACGCAGGGACATGCAAAGCGGCCCGATTCGCCTCCAGATATGCCTTCAACTCCTGCCCGCGCGTGCACGAGGCCAGGGCGGCGGCCAGAAGTACAAAGAAAATGCAGAGTCCCGCGGAGGGCAACCAGCCCCTTGACTTGCAGGCGAGCGAAAGGTTGTCTGCACGAACAGTCGCGTTGGGCATCTCTACGGCTCACTTGGACCTGGCGGACGGAAGGCTACTCGCGCGCAGTATATCACTGCGACCGGAAATCGCTAAATGGACCCTCCAAAACCTTGCTTCTTTTCCTTCAGAAACTGCCCCCGCCGTTCCGCGTCCATGGTCTGAGCCATGCCCTTGGGACTGGCCTCCGGTGAAGGAAAGTGAACAGTTCGGATCGAACATTCAGCCCGCCTGGCAGGTCTCAAAGCATCGTCAAGCCACTGCAGAATTTCGCACCCCTCGGTCGGAATCTGTTATAATGACTTTTTCAGGAAGGACCTCCTCCATGCGCGTCCTGATCACCGGTATTTCAGGATTTGTCGGCTCGGTCCTGGCAGAATTCCTACTGAACATGGACCGGAATCAGCCGGCAGACGCCGTTGCCACGCCGCCGGACGGGCACGCGCCTGAGATTCATGGAACCGTCCACCGCGCCGACCTGCGGATCAGGCATCTACAGGACAGCTTGCACTTGCATAGGGGCGATCTGCGCAACGCCTCCTGGATCGAGCAGGTGGTCAAGGCGATTCGCCCGGACCTGGTTTTTCACCTTGCGGCCTGGAGCGACGTGCGGGCAAGCTGGGACCAGCCTTGGGCTACCTATGAGCTGAACGTCAGCTGCCAGTTGAACTTGCTCGAAGCCTTACGCCGTCACGCGCCAGCAGCAAGAGTCCTCGTCGTGGCCTCGTCGGAGGTTTATGGTCTGACCAGGGACGACGACTTGCCCGTTGACGAGAAGACGCCCCTCCGTCCCAACTCCCCCTACGGCATCAGCAAGGTCGCACAGGACTTGATGGCCCTTCAGTATTGGCTCAACTATCAGTTGCCGACAGTGCGTGTGCGCAGCTTCAACCATATCGGTCCGGGCCAGTCCGACAGCTTTGCCGCCAGCGCCTTCGCCCGACAGATCGCCGAAATCGAGGCCGGCCTGCAGCTGCCGATTCTGAAGGTCGGTAACCTCGAGGCCGAGCGAGATTTCACCGATGTGCGAGATATGGTCCGCGCCTACTGGCTGGCTAGTCAACGAGGAAGACCGGGGGCGGTCTACAATGTGGGCAGCGGCGAGACATTCTCGATTCGGCGCCTGCTGGAAATCCTGCTCGATTTGAGCGCGGCTGATATCAAGGTAGAACTGGACCCCGACAGGCTCCGGCCCAGCGATGTCGCCTGTTCCGTCTGCCAGCCAGCCAGGCTGGAAGAGGCCACTGGATGGCGGCCGACAATCGATATCCGCCAGAGTCTGGCCGATATGCTTCAGTTCTGGCGGGAGCGCACAGTGGCGCGCCCGGCTGGCACTGATGACGCTGCCAGCGGTTGAAGAAGCCTGGGTCCTGCTCGGATGCCGGCAATCACGCCTCGCCTGCAGGTGGGCGTTCCTGCGCGGCGCCATTGTTGAAAATGCTGTGTAGGAGGAGATACGACAATGCCAACAGCTATGGTCACCGGAGTAACCGGGCAGGATGGAAGCTACCTGGCCGAGCTTCTGCTGCAGCAAGGGTACACTGTCGTCGGTATGGTGCGTCGTACCAGCACGATAAACTTCGACCGCATCCGCCACATCCAGCAGGATATAAAAATCGTGCAAGGCGATCTGCTCGACCAGATGAGCCTGATCAGTATTCTGCAGGAACACCGGCCGGACGAAGTCTACAACCTTGCAGCCCAGAGTTTCGTGCCGACCAGTTTCACCCAACCGGTTCTGACAGGAGAGTTCACAGCCCTCGGCGTTACGCGTTTGCTGGACGCTATTCGCATCGTCAATCCGTCCATACGCTTCTACCAGGCCAGTAGCAGCGAGATGTTTGGCAAGGTTCGCGAGGTCCCACAGACCGAAAATACAGCCTTTTTTCCACGCAGCCCATACGGCGTAGCAAAGGTCTACGGGCACTGGATTACCGTGAACTATCGCGAAAGCTACGGAATCTACGCTTGCTCAGGAATTCTGTTCAATCACGAGAGCCCGCGCCGCGGCCTCGAATTCGTAACCCATAAAATCACCAGCGCAGCTGCTCAGATCAAGCTCGGTCTGGGCAAAGAACTGCGCCTAGGCAACCTCGATGCCCGCCGCGACTGGGGCTACGCGCCCGACTATGTGCGCGCAATGTGGCTGATGCTCCAGCAGGAAAAGCCTGATGACTTCGTGATCGCCACCGGTGAGACTCACAGCGTGCGCGATTTCTTGGAGGAATCGTTTGGTCACCTCGACCTCGACTGGCGAGAGTTCGTTGTGCAGGATGAGAGTCTCTATCGGCCGGCGGAGGTCGACCTCCTTGTCGGCGACGCTTCCAAGGCCGGCCGGGAGCTTGGCTGGGAGCCAACTGTTTCTTTCGCAGAACTGGCGCGCTTGATGGTAGACGACGACCTCAATTACTGGCGGCGGCAGGTCGCGCACGGGCAGGCCGCTTCGGCCGTTTTGTAGATTGTCAGGTGTTGCACGGGGTCCTGATCCTTGCGCGAAGAGGTCTCTGCTTTTGGAAAGATCGTGAATGATCGGTAAGAATAGGGCAACTTCAACTGTAAGTCGGGACCCGGAAGTCCGCCTGCTGCGAGGCGAACACCCCGAGAGCCGAAACTGATCTCCCCCTCAAAAGCAGAAGTCCGATATGGCCGAAAAACTTCGCATCTTCGTCAGCGCAACCAAAGACCTGGAGCAAGAAAGGGCTCTGGTGGGACGCATTCTCGCCGAGCTTCCTGTCCACGTAGGTGCAGAAATTCGCCGCAGCCCAGCCGAAGGAGTCGACTACGACACCCTCTTTGAGCTGATCAGCAATGTCGATCGGATCTACTGCCTGCTGGGCCGCGACATCACAGCCCCATTCGGCGCTGAGTGGCAACTCGCCATTCGCCTTGAACGGACGATTGTACCCTACAAGCTACAGGGCATGCGCACCCAGGCCGGACGGGAGTTCCTGCGAATCGCCCACGCCCCTTGGAAGACCTTTCAAGACGGCACTCAACTGGGCCAGCAGATAGGTCTCGACCTAATCGACACACTGCTCCATCCGGAAAATCGCTACGGTCTGAATCTGGTTGAAGTTGAAGGACTACGCCAGTCCAGGCAAAACCTGGCGCAGGGGCTCGACCGGCTTATAACCTCGCCGCAGACAATGGCAAATGATGTCGGCGAAGCCGGCGGTGCTGAAGGTGGCGGCGTTATCCTCGATCCCGCCGAGGCACAATCCCTTATCGCCGAGGAACTCGAAAACTCCTGAAACGGCTGCCTTCACGCTACAGAAAAGTCGCAGCAGGTTGCCGAAGACAAGAACCACAATGGGATTAACCGCTCTTCGACTCAAGCGTTGCAGCGATGCCCGGAATCTCCCACGAAAAGTCCCAGGTCGATCAGAAGGAACTGGAAGCCCTCGCCGAAAGGTATGGGCCGCCGCTCTGCCGTCACTTCAGCATTGAGACGGATGCCTACATGCGCGCCTATCGCGGGCAGAAGGATCCGGACCGGCGCGGCGAAGTCGTCTTCGCGATTAGGCAGATGAACGGCGAAATCCTCCTGCATACGAAGAACCGCTATGAGACCCCGATCTATCGGCTGCCTACCGGCGGCATCGAACGGGGCGAGCCTGTAGAGGATGCACTCTTTCGCGAAATCGCCGAAGAGACAGGGCAGGAGGTCAAGGTCCGGCGCTTCCTCGGCGTCCTGTACTGCAACTTTGTCAGCAATGGCTCCGGCATTCCGTTTGTTAGCTACATCTTCTACCTCGACAGCCTCAGCCAGAAGTTGAGCCCGACAGACACCGAAGAGGTCTCGGGCTACCGGACCGTCCCGGCAAACGAGCTCTGCACGGTGGCACAATCGCTGCGCGCTCTCAACCTTGAACGCCGCTGCTGGGGATACTGGCGTTCGCTCGCGCACGACCTCGTCTACAATGCATTGGCCAAAGGCGCAAGAGCATAGCAAATCTGCCGTCTCGAAACAATATCTGTTAGAATGGCCTGCACATCTTACCTCGACGCGGTCGTCGGATTGGAGCCGAAGACGGCCTGTAACCCTGAGAGAGAACGATGCTAGTCCCATTGTCGTGGCTGAAAGAGTATGTGGAAATCACCGTGCCAACCACCAGACTGGCAGATCGCCTGACGCTTGCCGGTCTTGAAGAAGCAAGTCTTGTTAACACAGGAAGCTGGTGGGATGAGGACAAGATCGTGGTCGGTCAGGTGTTGGCAGTCTCCCCCCATCCCGATGCCGACAGGCTGGTGCTTGTGGACGTGGACCATCTGTCGCCACCGGGCAGCGACCCGGGCTCCTCCACATTGCACGCGGCCGGCCAGGATGCGCAGCGCGTTGTAACCGGCGCGCCAAACCTCTTTCAGTATCGAGGACGCTCCACTGAAGCGGGAGATCTGCCGACCCTCAAGGTCGCCTTCGCACGCGAAGGCTCTCTCCTGATTGACGCCTATAGCGACAAGCTGCCCCGTCCGCACAAGAGATTGAAGAAAGCCAAAATCCGCGGCGTCGAATCGCGCGGCATGGTCTGCTCCGAGCTTGAACTGGGGTTGAGCGAAGAACACGAGGGCATTCTCGTCCTGCCGGAGGATGCGCCCATCGGCGCCTCGCTGCGTCAATATCTGGGCGACGAGATCTTGGAGATCGATCTGACGCCCGACATGGCGCGCTGTCTTTCGATGTCCGGCATTGCACGCGAAGTACACGCCCTTACCGGCGGACAGCTCCATTTGCCCGCCGACGAAGACAGTTCGCAAGGCGATGACGACGCTTCTCACTATCTCAGGGCAGAGATCAACGACCCCCAGTTCTGCCATCGCTTTACCGGCACAGTCATCCGCGACATCGAGGTCGGCCCTTCTCCGGCCTGGATGCAGGAACGTCTGACCAAGGCGGGAATGCGCCCGATTAACAACATCGTCGACATAACCAACTATGTCATGCTGGAGCTGGGACAGCCGCTGCACGCGTTCGACTATGACCTGCTCGCCGCAAGGGCGGCGCGCATCGGCGAAGAATCCCCTACCATCATCGTCCGCACTGCGCACGCGGGCGAGGAGATAGAGACCCTGGACGGCCAGAAGCGAAAACTCGAAGGATCGATGCTTCTCATAACAGACAGGGCAGGCCCGATTGCCATTGCCGGCGTGATGGGCGGCGCCGAAACCGAAGTGCACGCAGGAACACGCAACATCCTGCTCGAGGCGGCCACATTTGACGGCATCAACAATCGCCGCACCTCCCAGGCCCTGCGCCTGCACAGCGAGGCCAGCCACCGCTTCACACGCGGTGTTCCCGCGACGCTCAACGACTTGGCGGCCCGCCGTGCCGCCGACCTGATGCGCCAGTTCGCCGGCGGCCGCGTTGTGCCTGGCATCATCGACAGCTACCCCGTTCCCCAGCCGCAGGTAACGGTCTACACCTCATGCAGCGATGTCAAGCGCCTATTGGGAATGGAGATGTCCCTGTCGGAAATCGGCGACGCCTTGCGCAGACTGGATTTCTCGGTCGCGGAGCGGGCAGGCGTGCCCGCGGGGGCGTCGAAACGCTCGGCTTTCGGCCTTTCTCGCCAAGAGGATGAGCCGGTCCTGGAGGCCGCCGCCCCCTGGCATCGACTGGACGTAACCGTGCCGGCCGACCTGACTGAAGAAGTCGCCCGCGTCGTCGGCTACGATCGGATTGGCGAGACGTTGCTCGACACCGTCCTGCCGACACAACGCCGCAATGCTCTTATAGAGACGGAAGAGAATATCCGGGACATTCTTGTCGGCTGCGGGCTGCAGGACACGGTCAACCACACCCTAACAACACCTGAGAATCACGCAAAACTGGTAGCCGGAGCCGGTCAGCGTCCTTCTCCCGGCCAGTCTGACGGGTCCAATGGGGTTGGCAGCGCAACCAGTTTCGTCGAATTGACCAACCCGTTGTCCCCGGACCGACGGGTAATGCGGCGCAATCTGGTCGTAAGCGCGCTGGAGAATCTGGCCTACAACCTGCGCTTCACCGGGCGGCTGGCGGCATTCGAAATAGGGCGGGCATACCGTCCGCTGGCGGCCGGTTCCGGCCCCGGCGCGACCGCAGCCGACGACCTTCCGCTGCCGGATGAGGTCCGGCGCCTCTGCATCGCGTTGTGCGGGCCGCGCAGCGCCAGCCTCGCGGGAGGCGCTCCTCCCCAGCAGGAAGATGACGCCGAACTCTTCGACTTCTTTGACGCGAAGGGCATAATCGAAACGCTGTTGGATAGGCTCGGCTTTGGGCAAGACGAAGTCGCATACAGCGCCCATCCCGATAGCGGCGCGGACGGCGACGAAGTGGAAGTCAGCTTTGGCCCTCGCTGTGCTTTGATTTCGCTCCAGGGCGCGCGCCTCGGCGTCGTCGGCGAACTGCATCCGAGCGTGCGCAATGTCTTTGGCCTGGGAAGCGGACGCGTAGTTCTGGCCGAGCTGGAGTTGGCTCCGCTCGTTCGACCGAGTTGGCGCATCTCACAAATGACGCCGATCAGCGTCTATCCGCCGGTTGTAGAGGACCTGGCCTTCATGGTGTCGGAAGAGGTGACGCAGAGCCGGTTGCGCGCTGCAATCGTTGAAGGCGGCGGCCAGGACAAGGGCGCCATGCTGACTGACGTCGAGCTATTCGACATTTATCGCGGGGCCTCCCTGCCTGCCGGCCAAAAGTCTCTCGCCTATCGCGTCACCTACCAGAGCATGGACCGCAGCCTGAAGGAGAAAGAGGTCGCTCGGCTGCGCCAGCGGATCATTCGCACAGTAGAGAAGGCGACGGGCGGCCGGCTGAGGGCTTAATCACTGCGGGTCTCCGCGTCAACGAACGACATATTTCGGTCCTGCCTTCCTCTCAATAGGCTTTCCTCTGCGCACCTGAAACAGGTCCAGATCGCCAGCCACCACAGTTTCCGGGAAGACGGCCTGCGCCTCTTCCAGGACGGCCTGTGCATGGTAGCGCCGGCTGATGTGATGGAGAACGAGCTTCTTTACGCCGGCTTTCTGCGCCAGTCTCGCCGCGGCGCGGGCGGTAATGTGCCCGTGGCCTTTCGCCAGCTCCCGCTCTTTCTCGAGATAGGTCGCTTCGATGGCAAGCAAGTCCGCCCCCGCCGCAACTTTGTGTAGGGGACCGGTACGGGCCACATCGCCTACGAAGCACAGTTTGGCGCCCTTCTGCGGTTCGCCCAACACTTCCTCTGGCAGGACAACGCGCCCGCTCGCCAAGGTCACCGGCCGCCCCGCAACCAGTTCACGGCGTTCGGGACCGGCGGGGATGCCGAGCGCCTCCGCCTTCTGATTGTCAAATGGGGACCGCGTTTTTTCCTCGAATGTGAATCCGAAACAGCCCTTGCCCCTGTGCGGGACCGCAAAAGCCGAAAGCGTGAATCCCTTGCCTTCGAAGACGCTGCCTCCATCGATAAGATTGAGGCTGACGCCTGCCTTGGGAATGTTGCCGGCGCCAAAGACGACCTCCATCAGGCGTTGGACCCGAGCGAGAGCCGGCGCGCCTCCGTAGATGTCGAGCTGGTCCAGCGCCTCCCAGTGTCCCAGAGTGCTGGCCAGCCCGCCCAGCCCCAGAATGTGGTCCAGGTGCCCGTGCGTGAGCAGAATCTTGTCCAACCGGCGGAATCCTAGCCCGCTGCGCAGAATCTGGCGCTGCGTGCCCTCACCGCAATCGATCAGAAAGCGATGCTCCTGCACCATTACCAAGGCGGCCGAGAGCCCGCGGTGAACAGTGGGCGCAGAGGCGGATGTACCGAGGAAAACCAACTCAAACAAGGGAAATACTCACAGTCAGGGGGCTCCTGCTTCCGAAGCCAGCGAACGCCTCAAGAATGCCGGGTCGCGGCCGTTAGGCGTCTATCTGCTGCTGCGTGTAAATGTGTGTCTCGCAGTCGTAGAGGCCCCAACTCGGCGCACCGAATCGACCCATCACTTCGCCGGGATTGACCAGAATACATTCCCCGACCTGTTCCTCGTGTGCTTGATGGTCGTGCCCGTAACACACAAGGTCAAAAAAACCGCACTGCGCGATCCGCCGTGCCGGCTCCGGATAGTGGATGAGCGCTATTCTGCGACTGCTCACCTCCAACTCGGCATAGGGGCCGTGCAGCGATACTTGGGAGAAACCGGCAGCCACCTGATGCTGTAGGCGCCCGTCGCCGTCGTTGTTGCCCTCTATGCAATGAATCGGACCGCCAAAGGCCTGCGCCAACTGTGCAATGATAAAGGGGGCGACCAGGTCACCGCAGTGCAACATTGCATCGCAGCCGGCCCCGTTGACGGCGGACAGTGCTTTGGCAAGATTCCAGATATTGTCGTGGCTGTCCGATAGGATCGCGATCTTCACGCATATTCTCCTGTCAACGCCTGAATTACCCCTATTCGACACACGCCGACCTAGTATATCCGACCCGAATGATGTCGGCAATGGCAGGGCAGTGTGATATAATTCCAGCGCGTCAATCCGTTCGGCGCGCCGACGACGGCGAACCCGCATCCCTCAACAATTGTCAACTGGTTCGTTCTCACATCTGACAGTAGACCTGATGGCGTGGTTAACATTGAGGGCAAAAGGGCTGGCTGGACTGGCGCTCGTTTACTTGATTGCGCTCCTGCTGCTTTCCGCATGTGGGCAGATTGTTACCCTGGCGCCGACCGTAACGCCGCAAAGTTCTCCTACGGCTACCATCGCCCCTTTCACCGGTCCAAATGTAACTGAAACGGCAACGCCCGCGCCATACAGGCCGGCGGCGACACCAACGCTGACCGCGACGCCCACTCCAGTCGTTCACAGGGTGCGGCCCGGAGACACCCTTGGAAGCATCGCCTCGCGATTCGGCGTCTCCGTATCCGCGCTGCAGGAGCGAAACAGCGTACAGGATCCCAGAAACCTGCAAATAGGGCAAGAATTGGTAATTCCGCGGCTGGTTACATCTGGCGGCCTGCTCGTCGATCGCCCGCCGACGCCGACGCCGTTGCCGTTTGAAATGCAGCATCTTCACTTCAGCCATACGCCGCTCGGCAGTCTTTGGGTAATGGGCGAAGTTCTGAACACGAGCGAGGAGACACTGGAACAGGTGCGAGTCGGCGTGCAACTTCTGGACGGGCAGGGCACGACCCTGGTCGAGGGGAATAGCCTGGTACTCTTGAATCTGGTCACGCCGGGAGAGGTGGCCCCTTTCGCCGTGCTCTTCGCCGACGCGCCGAAGTCATTCGAGCACTTTCACATCTACCCCCTCAGTGCTTTGCCTGCTTACGAGGGCGGGTACTATCAGGGCCTGGAAGTAGGGAACCTGACGCAGGAAGGGGAACGACACTCCGCTTTGACCGTTCGCGGCTCGGTTCGCAATACCGGGTCTGCTGAAGCAATCGACGTGCAGGTCGTGCTTACTGCCTATGACCCGCTCGATCGGGTGATCGCCAGCCGCACGATCGTGCCGGACCACAACGTCGTCGCAGTTGGCGGCGAGACGACTTTCGCCGCAGTTCTAATACCACTGGGCGGGCCGGTGGAGCGGGTTCGCGTCGTGGCCCAAAGCCGCAGATTTCCGTTGGGCAACTAGCGCCCCGGACCGCTAACTCACGTCGAAAGTTACGCCTTGCGATAAGGGAAGATCAGGCCCGAAGTTAATTGTAACAGTTTGCCGCCGGGCATAGGACTTCCAGGCGTCTGAACCGCTTTCCCTCCCCCCGCCGGTGTCTTTCTCTCCTCCGAACGCCCCGCCAATCTCAGCCCCGGCCGTGCCCGTATTGACATTGGCAAGACCGCAATCGCTGCCAACAACGCTGAGAAATGCCTCGACTTCGCGCAGATTGTTGCTGAATATGGCCGAGGAAAGGCCCTGTGGAACACAGTTGTGGATGGCAAAAGCCTCATCCAGCGTCCCGTACTTCAACACGTACAGGATCGGAGCGAAAGTCTCGGTAACTACCACTTCAGCGTCCGGCGGAAGGCCCCCAATTAGGGTGGGCGCAACGTAGTTGCCGCCTTCGAGGCCCGGTAAAGTCTCCACGGCGTTGCCTGCCAGGACCGTGCCGCCCGCAGCCTGCGCACGCCGGATCGCCGCACTGTAGGAGTCAACTGCGGCGCGGTTGATCAGCGGCCCCACCAGCACATCCGACTCCAGCGGGTTGCCGACTCTCGCCGCCCCGAAGGCTTCGATGAGGCGGGGCAAATAGCTGTCAAAGAGGCTCTCGTGCAAAATGAGCCGTCGCGTCGTCGTACACCGCTGTCCGGCCGTGGCCAGCGCGCCGAACGCCACCCCGCGCAGGGCGATCTCGGGGTCCGCATCCGGCGTGACAATTGCCGCATTGTTGCCGCCCAACTCCAAAATCATCCGACCCAAGCGCCCGCTGACCGCGGCGGCGACCTCTTTGCCCGTGGAGACAGAACCGGTGAAAGAAATCAGCGGCAGCCGCCGTTCGCGGCCCATTAGCTGTCCGATCTCGCCGCTCTCGTCCACGGCCAGAAGGAATATGGGCGGTAGACCGTGTTCGTCGAGCACCTCGTTTATGATGTTCGTCACCGCGATCGCGGAAAGCACTGCTTCAGGCGACGGCTTCCACACGACGACATTGCCGATGATCGCGGCGATGAACGCGTTCCAGGACCATACCGCGCCGGGAAAATTGAAGGCTGTGATGACGCCGACGACGCCGTGGGGATGCCACTGCTCATAGAGGCGGTGGTTGGGCCGCTCGCTGGCAATCGTCTTTCCATAGAGTTGGCGCGAGAGGCCGACGGAAAAGTCGCAGATGTCGATCATCTCCTGCACCTCGCCTCTGCCTTCTACCGGAGTCTTCCCCACCTCAAGCGCTATGAGCAGCCCCAGGCTGTCCAGGTGCCGCCGGAGGCTGTCGCCAATCGCCCGCACGACCTCCCCCCGCTTCGGCGCAGGTATGCCCGACCAATCGCGAAAGGAAGCCCACGCGTTCCCGACAAGGCGATCGAAATCAGCTTCTGATGCGACCGCTACCTCGGCCAGCCGCGCCCCGTCGATCGGCGAATGCACGGCCACGCGGCGGCCATCCGCGCCCGGCCCCCACGCGCCGTCATACAGTCCCGAGACCTCCTGATATAGGCCCAGGTCGGCGAAGACCCGCTCCCTGATCGCCTGAATCTCCGTCCTGGATTCCAACGCTCGCGCCTTCCTCCTGCTCCTTCAGAGACCGTACATCACGCCAACTGCGCCTGCCGCGTTTCAACCCGCGCCTCGGCCCAGGCTCGCAGCGGAACATCGTCCGGGTCCTTTGTTATCCAGTACTGTGAGGAAGGATGTATCTCCGGATCCTCCCCCAGGGAGTGACCGCTTCCGGGCAGGGCTCCGAGCAGCTGCTGACGGATCGGCGAGCTGCGCTCGAGTAGCGCCTGGTCCTGGCTGATGTAGTCGGTCGGCCGCAGCCAGCGGTAGTGGTAGCCGACGTGCATAATCTTTCGCGTACGGCGGGAGAAATTTGGGCCGACGCAATGCCAGACCGCGGTTCGCCAGAGAACGGCCGCACCCGGCCGCAATCGCAGTTCCAGCGCTTCATCCGGGTCGACCCGCCGCCCCATTTCTGCCAGCTCGTCAGGTGAGCGAAAGTGGCTTCCCGGCACCAACCAGAGGTTGCCGCTCCGCGGCTCGCTCAAATCCGAGAGGACGTAGAACACCTTGATTTCCATGAATGGCAGCCGTCCATCCAGCGAGGGCGCCATGAACAGATAGTCGCTGGCGAGGTCAGGGTGCCAGGAAAGGTTGCGGTACCCGATTTCGTTGTCAGCGCCGTCGCCCACCCCTACCGCGCCCGCCTCCAGGCCCTCAGGATAGGGCGGCCGGTAATCCAGGTGCGTTGTCCTGATCTGAATGTTCCAGCCGATCGCGTCCACAACCAGCGGCAACATACGCGGATGGTCGATCAGATCAAGAAAGGCCTCATGGTGGGCCAGCGCATTGCGCACGGCAAAGGGGTCGTGCCGCCCCAGCCCCTCCATCCCGCGTACACGGTCCGCAACCTCTTCAACGGCCTCCAACAGCCGCGTCAACTCATCCCCCGAAAGAAAGTCCTCCAGTACGATGAACCCTCTGACATCAAACTCTTCACGCTGCAGCGGCGTCATGGCGATGTTCATGAAGTCTCTCCTGTCCGGCGGCCCCGCGATCAGCTGCAGCTCGCTTGAGATTCCTCGCCTCTGTCAAGCAGCGGCAAACTGGTCTCCTGGGCGCGGCGCCCAAATCGTAGCGGCCTGCAGACTCTTTCTGTCAACAGGCAGTTGCATCAGTCTACACAGTCCCAGAATCTCCCTAATTGCGCGCAGGCGCTTTGTCAACCTCGATCCACAGGTCTTCCACGCCCCGTAGCACAATCTGGTTCCTGAATTCGGGCTCGGAAACCAGTTGAATCGAAGCAAAGCGCGCCAGCAGCCCGGCAAACGCGGCCCGCGCTTCCAACAGTGCCAGGGGCGAGCCAAGACAGTAGTGGATTCCCCGGCCGAAGGAGATGTGGCTCTTCTCCTCGCGACCGATGTCCAGCCTCTCCGGGTCAGCAAAGACCGCTGGGTCCCGGTTCGCCGCCCCGACCAGCACCAAGACCTTTTGCCCCGCCCGAAACCGCCTGCCCAGGAACTCCATGTCCTCCAGCACCACCCGGATGATGAACTGGACCGGGCTGTCGTAACGGAGCAGCTCATCAATGGCACTGTCCATCAGTGCCGGATGGTCCCTCAGCCGCTGGAGCTGCTCAGGGTTTCTCAGCAGCGCCAGCATCCCGTTTCCGATCAGGCTGCGGGTCGTCTCATTGCCCGCCACCAGCAACAGCATCAGTGTCCCGATAAGCTCGTCGTGGGAAAGTCTGTCGCCCTCTTCCTCAGCCGCCAGCAGGGCGCTGAGAAGGTCGTCCTCTGGGCGCTGGCGCCTCCGCGCAATGATCTCCTCGAAATAGTCGACTATCTCAGCAGAGGAACGTTCCACCCGCCCGATTTCTTCATCATTCAGGACAGGTTCGACCGCCAACGCAATGTCGTTTGACCAGACATTGAACCGGTCGCGGTCCTCCGCCGGTATGCCCAACATCTCGGCGATTACAATGACCGGTAGGGGAAAGGCAAACTCGCCGACCAGGTCGAATCTCTCCTTACCGGCAAGGCCGTCGAGGAGCTCCTCCACAATCTGATCGACACGCGGGCCAAGCGCCGATACCGATCTCGGCGTAAACGCCTTCGATACCAGCGAACGCAGCCGCGTGTGATCGGGCGGATCGAGGTCCAGCATTGTCCTGTAAGGCGCATATTCGAGCTTGTTTTCCCCGCTTGAAAACCGCTTGTGGTCCAGCAGTACAGTCTGCGCGTCTTCGTACCTGGTCAATGCCCACCCGTTTATCAGCCTCATGCGGTGGACCGGGCCCCGCTGGCGCAAGCGCTCATACAGACCATAGGGATTCGACCTGACGTCACGCGAGGTCAAGTCAAAACTGATGCCCGATTCCAGGCGCTCCCAGGTCAGCAGAGCCCTCTTTGCGATCGGAGTCAGCAGCCTGCGAACCACCCCCAATGCCGGTTTCACGATCGCCTCCTTTGTCTCCGTATGCTGCCGTATAGCAGACCCGGCCGCCATCACTGCGCGACGCACCCGATTGCCAGGACCGGATCCGCTTCGGAACTGCGCTCTCCCATCACCGCGGGACGCCGCGACCGCGCTCGTCTGCCCCGCGCCCCAGCCCTGGCATTGGGTCCGATTCCTTCCAGGAACCGACCTAAGCGGACAGCCCCCAGTGAGCATCGATCGGGTCCTGGTAGGCCGAACGCGCCCCGCTCAGCACGTCGTGGTAGCGGACTGCTTCACCCGTCAGCGCAGACTCGTAGATCGCGTCGCCCAGAGCGATCGAGCGCATCCCCTCCCAGCCGTCAATCTCCGGCGCCTCTCTATTGCCGCGCAGAAGCTCCAGAAACTCCCAGATCTCAACCGCAAAGCCGTCGGTCGCGCCGCCAGGATAAAGGAACTCCTCTTCTTCGGGCGTGAGAGTCGCGCGGTGCATCACTTCAAGCCGCTCCATCGAATATATCGTACCATCCGCGCCCGTGAGGCGCGCCGTCTCTCTGTACTCGGACGTGCGTTGGAACAGGTGAAAGATCGAAAACGGTGCGTTCGTCGTTTCCCGCAGCGAGCCCTGCGTCCCATAAAACGTGACGTCGTATGCCTCCTCGCCCGGCGCTGCGACACTCCACGCCCACGTGCCGGTGACGCCGCTCTTGAAAGAGAAGGTCACGAACACTGTATCCTCCGGTGACTCTGTAAAGGGCTGCGGCGTCCCTGATTTCACCGCGCGTAGCTCCGCGTAGACCTTGTCGACCTCGCCGAGGTAGTAGCGCAACGAATCGCAGTAGTGGAATCCGCTGTCCAGCACCGGCCCGCCGCCGGACATCAGACGGTCCTGGCGCCAGCGGATGTGCTCCGGCCTCTGATCGCCGCCTGACCGCGACTTCTCTGCCCACAGTGACGCCGGGTCCGGCCCTTTCGCCGGCTCCTGTTCCGACCTTTTCAGCACGGTTGCGCTGCGAAATACATGAAAGAAACTCTGTGGACTTCCCATCAGACCCGATTCGTTGAGGACCCATCGCGCCGTGCGCTGGCCCGGATGCCGGCGGTGCGGCGCGGCCGTCGAGAGTACCCTGCCCGTTCTCTCGGCGGTCTCGGCCATCAGCCGGCATGCCTTGACCGTTACGCCGAGCGGTTTTTCGCACAGAACATGCAGACCGGCCTCCATGCTTTCCACCGCGACGCCATGATGAAGTCCGTGCGGCAGGCATAGGTCCACCGCGTCGACCCCAGCCTCGGCGATCACCTCCTGGTACGTCGGAAAGACCGCCGGCCGCACGCCGAGCAGCTCCTCCAGCATATCGGCGCGCTCGGTCGCCGCCTCCTGGTTCGCGTCGCAAACCGCCGTAACGACAAAGTCCCCGCGCCCGCGCCGCTGCAAGTCCTGCATCGAAAGAACATGGCGTCGCGAAATGCTCCCGCAACCGATCAATGCGAGTCGAATCGTCATTTGTGTATCCTCGAGTGAATTGACATCGCCTCCGCCGGGGTCATGAAATGTGGGAAGCGGCTCTGGCCGGTCCGTTCGTCTCTAAAGTATCTCAGATTTGCCGAACTGAGGAAAGTGCCTAATGCGGCCGGCTGTGGGACCGGCTCAACCCTTGATTCCAGTCAGCGCAATGCCCTGTACAAAGGTCTTCTGGAGGAAGAAAAAGAGCATGATGATGGGAAGAGTGATCAGAACAGAGGCTGCCATCAACAGGCCCCACTCGGCCCCGTACTGCGTCTGGTACTCATAGATTCCCAGCGACAACGTGTACTGTTCCTGGTCGCTCAGGTAGATGAGCGGCCCGATATAGTCGCGCCAGCGGGCAATGAACTCGAAGATTGCCACCGTGGCCAGGGCGGGTTTGGAGAGAGGAAGGAGTATCGAATAGTAGATCTTGAGCTCATTTGCGCCGTCGATACGGGCCGCCTCCGACAACTCCATTGGAATCGTCATGAAGAACTGCCGCAGTAGGAAGATATACAGCGCGCCGCCGAACCAGTGCGGCACGATTAGCGGGAGCCATGAATTCACCCAGCCCAGGTTTTTGAATACGATAAACAGGGGAATCATCGTGACCTGAAATGGCAGCATCAGCGTAGCTACCGTCAGAATGAACAGGAAGGTCCGTCCCGGCCAGGGAATGCGGGCAAGGCTGTACGCGACCAGTGAGGAGGAAATCAGCACACCGACCGTGGCCAGCACGGCAATCGTAAGCGTATTCCGAAGATAAAGGAAAAAAGTTATGAACGTAACCGCGTCAGGGTAGTTGGACCACTGAATCGGACTTGGGAACAGGACCGGCGGATACGCGTAGAACTGGACGTCCGGCTTAAGCGACGTCGAGAGCATCCACAAGAACGGCAATGTGAATACAAATGCCGCGGGAATCAGACTTGCGTGGATCAGAAAACTGCGGACGATGCCGCGTATGCGCCTGACCATGATCCGCCTGGCGTGGTCGTCGGCCATCTGGACCGGACCGCTCTCTACCGCCATCCTACTCTTCCCCCCCGGCGTAAAAGACCCACATGCGCGCCGAAAGGAAGATGATCAGCGTTACGCACAGAGTAAACATGAACAGCAGCCAAGCCATGGCCGAAGCATAGCCCATTTCAAGATAATGGAA
>DAOUHX010000439.1:0-51294 GCA_034428395.1 Caldilineaceae bacterium | reverse complement strand
ATTTGCCCTCGCCCTGAATTTTGGCATTGTGACCGAGACCTTTCCGCCTTCCGAGCGCGGAAAAGCGCTGGGTGTTTTCGGCGCGCTCTTTGCGGCGGGAAGCATCGCCGGGCCGATGGTTGCCGGAGTCCTTTTGGAAACATTGTCGTGGCGCTGGATCTTTTTCGTAGGTCTTCCCCTGAGTGGGATCAGCCTGGTCCTGGCCTGGCGCTATCTGCCCAAGACGCGCTCGCCCGGCCGGCAGAGTTTCGACTGGCCCGGCTCCCTCCTTCTGTTCAGCGGGCTCCTGGCACTCATGCTGTATTTGACATTTGGCGACCGGGCAGGATTCCTTTCCCTCGCGATGCTGGGCCTCTTGGCCGTCTCACTCCTCTCATTGTGGCAGTTCGTGCGCAACGAGGCGCGCGTTGAGGATCCGCTTGTCGACCTGTCCCTCTTCGGGAACGCTCAGTTCAGCATAAACCTGGCAATTCGGATCATTACGAATATGACGTTGGGGGGCTTGTGGTTCCTGTTTCCCTTCTATCTGGGCAATATCCTGCTGATCGAGCCCTTGCTTGCAGGCATGCTCCTGACGACATTCTGGGTCTGCTTTGGCGTGACGGTGATGATTTCCGGCGCGCTGGCCGATCGATTCGGGGTTCGCCTGATCACCGGCGCTGGCCTGGTGATTCTGGCCTTCGGTTGCTACACCGTCAGCACGCTCAGTGCCGCCAGTTCGGCTGTGGAATTCGTTTTACGCGTCGCGCCTGTGGCCCTGGGCTTCGGGATCTCACATTCGCCCACCAACAGCGCTGTCATGAGTTCGGCGCCCCGCGACAGGCTGGGCATCGCGAGCGGCACCATCACGATTGGCTGGTTTCTGGGACGCACGGCCGGCGTGGCCGCGCTGGGCGCGCTGTGGGCCAGCCGGGTTCACGCCTATGCCGGGCCCGAACTCGGCGGCGCGGTGACGGAGGCAGCCGCAGGGCCCCAGATTGCCGCGTTGCGGGATGTCTCCTTCGCGGCCATGGCCCTGGCTGGCGTCACCTTGGCGATGATTGCGTGGGAATCAATGCACGCGCGTTCAGCCGCGCGCCCGGCGCATGTTCCTCTTTAGCGGGCAATGTTGCCTACGATCGCACGCGTAGGCGCCAGCGGATCTCAAGATGGCGATACAGTTCTACCGGACGCCGCCGCATGAGAATTACCTGTCTTGATGGAGACGTTGAATCGGACCCGCCGATCAACAACCTGGCTGCGCCGGCCAGGGTTTTCGAAGACTGTCTGTGCAGGGGCAATTCTCTGCGGGTTGATCATCGACTTCGTGGGTCCAGCAGTTCAGGCGCCGAAGGGATCGAGCTAATTCCGCACGTTTCCAGCGGAGTCTACCGCTGCAAAACACCAGCATCAGGTCCTCCGTCCCGGGCTACGCCAGTCATTCCTATCTGAATTATGACAAGTCTCTCTGACACGCTTACTTCCAAGCACAGGTGGCTCATTTTTGCCGCGCTCGGTAGCGGTGTTTTCCTGGACTCGTTGGAGATCAGCATCGTTGCCGTAATTCTCCCCACGCTGGTGACCGAACTGCAGGTCGGCTTCGCGCTCGTTCAGTGGGTTGTCCTTTCCTTTACGCTTACGAAGACAGCGCTTGTATTGAGTGTGGGAAGGCTAGGGGACATGATCGGCAAAAGGCCGGTGTTTCTCGTTGGGACGGTGGCCTTTATGGTCGGTTCGGTCCTCGCCGGTTTGGCTCCGAATATCGAGCTCCTCCTCCTCTTTCGGGTAATTCAGGCCGTCGGCGGTGCATTTGCAACCGCTCTCAGCATGGGCATTCTGACGGAAGTCTTCCCCGTTTCCGAACGGGGCAAAGCGCTCGGAGTGTTCAGCGCCAGCGTCTCTTTGGGGGGCATAGCCGGGCCCTTCCTGGGCGGGCTTCTGTTGGATTTCCTGTCCTGGCGCTGGGTCTTTTTCATCGGCATTCCGATTGGTTTTGTCAGCCTTTACTTTGCGTGGCGCTACATGCCAAGTTCTCCTCCGCGCGGCCGTCAACGATTCGACTGGGCCGGGTCGATTTCCCTGGCGGCCTGTTTGTTGACTCTCATGCTTTTCCTGACTTTCGGTCAGGGCGCCGGATACCGGTCTCCGGCCATGTTGGGCCTGTTTGCGCTTTCAGTGCTGGCCTTTGCCCTGTTTATGCGGACAGAGCGGCGCGTGCAGGACCCGCTCATCAATCTGGCCATCTTCAGGAACGCACAGTTCAGCCTAAACCTTTCGATGCGCCTCATCAGTTTCATCGTGCTCGGGGGCGTCTACTTGCTATTGCCTTTCTACTTGACAAATATGCTGCAGCTGGAGCCCGTGGTCGTGGGCCTGCTTCTGACAACATCGTGGGTCTCTTTCGGGGTCGCCTCCCCGATCGCCGGCATCCTTTCCGATCGCCTCGGATACAGGCGCATCGCCGGCGCGGGGCTGGTCCTGATGGCGTTCGGCTGTTACGCGGTGAGCACGCTCAGCGTCGACACGTCGATTCTCGGTTATGTCCTGCGAGTGTCCGTCCTCGGTCTGGGGATGGGGATGTTTCAGTCCCCAAACAACAGTGCCGTTATGGGCTCTGTCCCGCGCGAACGTCTTGGGATTGCAAGCGGCATCAACGTAATCGCCCGCACGCTGGGGCGGACATCCGGAATCGCGGCTCTGGGTGCGCTGTGGGCAAGCCGTGTCACTGCGCATGCCGGACCGGACTACGTTGGGAGCGTCACCGAAGCTGTGGCCGCGGTCCAGATCGCTGGGCTGCGCGACGTCTCCTTTGTTGCGCTCGTCTTCGTCGCAGTCGCGCTGACGTTGAGCGCATGGGGAATCCTGGATGCCAGGGCACCGCTGCGAAGGGCCTAGGGTGGACTCTGACAGGCGCTTGCGCCAGCGACTGTTCAGTCTACCTGACGGGTCCTGAATCCATGCCCGCGAGGTCCGGTGTCCGGACCGTTCCATGTCGCAGATGGAGGGCCGGAAACTGCAGCAGAGCAGCGAAAGACCTGTCTCGCGTTGCGACGCATCGTCGAAGCGAGGGTCCGGGGCGCCCTTTCCCTCCCACTAGTGCTGCCCAAAAGGTGTGAAGTCCCTGCCGCGATGGCTAAACCGACTGATCAACTCTTCGCCGAGCGCAAGTGGCATATCTTCGCAGCGCTCGGTTCAGGAATCTTTCTCGCAGCGTTCGACGGCGGCGTCGTCAGGGTGGCGCTGCCGTTGCTGGTCACCGAATTTGACGTCGACTTTGCACTCGTCCAGTGGGTCGTGCTCTCCTTTTCACTCACGCAAACAGCGATCATGCTGGGGGTGGGGAGGCTGGGAGACATGGTGGGCAAGAAGCCTGTCTTTCTCTTTGGCACGATCGCATTTGCCATCGCTTCAGTCCTCGCAGGGCTTGCTCCGAATATAGAGCTCCTCCTGTTTTTCCGAGTGCTACAGGCTATCGGCGGGGCATTTGCTACCGCCTTGAGTATGGGAATCGTGACCGAAACGTTTCCTGCGTCGGAGCGAGGAAAAGCCCTCGGCCTCTTCAGCGCCACTGTTTCAGTCGGCGGCATCGCCGGCCCGCTTTTGGGGGGCGTTCTGCTGGAATTCCTCTCATGGCGCTGGATTTTCTTCGTGGGCCCTCCCTTTGGGATGGTCAGCTTCCTTTTGGCTTGGCGCTACTTGCCGGGCACGGTCCCAGGGGGGCGGCCGCGCTTTGATTGGACCGGTTTTTCGGCCTTCTTTTCCTTTCTGTTGGCGCTCATGCTGTTCTTAACCGTAGGAGAGCGCAATGGTTTTCGGTCACCGGCGATGCTTGGCCTCCTTGCTTTCTCGCTGCTTGCCCTTGCACTGTTCATTCGCACTGAGTTTCGAGTGAGGGAGCCGCTTCTTGATCTGTCGCTCTTTGCCAACGCCCTCTTCAGCCTGAATCTGTCGATGCGGTTAATCAGCTTCATCGTTTCCGGCGGCATCACGCTCCTCCTCCCCTTCTATCTGAGCAATCTCCTCAAGTTGGAGCCTACGGTCGTCGGGCTGCTGCTGACGATTACGATGGTCTTCTTCGGCCTGGCCTCGCCGATTGCGGGTACCTTTTCGGACCGTTTCGGGTACAGGGTGATCGCGACCGCAGGATTGGTCATGCTGGCATTCGGCTGCTACACTATCAGCACTCTCACTGCCGAGACTTCCGTCCTTGGCTATATTCTGCGGGTCGTGCCGCTGGGACTGGGCATGGGCATCTTTCAGTCGCCCAACAACAGCGCGGTGATGGGTTCGGTCCCCAGGGAAAGGCTGGGCGTCGTGAGCGGCATCAACGTAATCGGGCGCACGCTGGGAAACACGACCGGAGTCGCCGCTTTAGGTGCGTTATGGGCGAGTCGCGTATTCGTCTACGCCGGGCCGGAGTTCGCAGGCGACGTGACTGAGGCAGCCGCCGCGGCGCAGACCACCGCATTGCGGGATGTTGCTTTCGCCGCGATGGCAATAGTTGCGCTGGCCCTTGTGATGGGCGTCTGGGGACTACTGCGCGGGCCCGCAGTCCTGCATATCCGCAGACGTTTCCGTTAGCCATCTGTTTTGGCCGGAAGTTTGCGGCTGGTCCTGCGGATACCAGACCACATTGGACCGACCGGGAGCAAGATGATGAGAATTCGCTTTGGATATCGGGACATGTCTCACCCCGGCGGTACTCTGGGCGCACTGAATGAGAGCCAGAATCTATTGTCCGACGTGGGCGCCCTTCGCGCGCGCATGGCCGAGGACGGTTACCTGCTCCTGCGCGGCCTGATCGACCGCGCCAAGGTCCAGCGTGCGCGCGAATCAGTCCTTAACCATATGAATGAACAGAACGTGCTGTCCCCCGGAGCGCCGGTCCTCGAGGGCGTTATGCCCAGGGGCGGGCGCGGCGCCAAGTTGCAGCGCATCGCCTCCCACGAAGACGTCCGCAATGTCCTCGAAGCGAACGAGCTCTTCGCCTTTTTCGCGGCCTACTTCGGCGAACCGGCGCTTACGTTCCATTTCAAGTGGATGCGCGCGGTTGGAAACGAGCAGTACACCGGCGCCCACTATGATTTCGTATACATGGGCCGGGGCTCGCCCAGACTGCATACGGTCTGGATCCCCCTTGGCGACACTACGGTTGACCATGGCACGCTGGCCGTATGCAAAGGCTCGCACAACCTGCCGGCATTTGCGCCGATACGGGATACCTACGGGCGCATGGACGTCGACCGCGACGGCATCGACGGCTGGTTCACCAAGGACCCGATGGAGATCGTGGAAAAGTTCGGCGGCGAGTGGCAGACGGGCGAGTTCTTCATGGGGGACGTGATCCTGTTCGGCATGCACACAATGCACGCTTCGACGACCAACCTGACCAACCGCTTCCGCCTCAGCTGTGACGTGCGTTTCCAGCCGGCGAGCGATCCGGCCGACAAACGCTGGGTTGCGGGAGGCCCGGGCCACACGGTACACGGCGTTGAGGAGCTTGTGCCGATTGAGGAGGCGCGGCGGCGGTGGGGCCTGCCGGTGTGACGAGTGCCGGCGGCCGGGGGGCATATTGCCCGCGCTGCTGATATCGAGTAGGATTAGTTGAGTCCGGAATCGACGGAATCGTTCAGTTATCGTTCTAGTTGAGGCACCTGGATTCGATGTCCGAAGAGATTAGGATAGACTGCGACATTCATAACGAGGTGCCCGGGCTGGAATCGCTCTATCCCTACCTGCCCGCGCACTGGCTCGACTACTGCCGCGAGTCGGCTTTCAACGGGCCGGACGCCAACGACTACCCGGCCGGAGCGCCGACCAGTGCGCGCGAAGGCAGCCGGGCCAAGCCCGATTTGGCGGAAATCCGGAGCCAGGCGCTTGACGGCGTTGACGTCGGCATTCTCAACTGCGCCTACCGCGTTCAGTGCGTGCGCAACGAGGACCTGGCCGCGTCGCTGGCCACGGCGGTCAATTACTGGCAGGTGGAGCACTGGCTGGAGAAGGAGCCGCGCCTGCGGGCGTCGATCGTCGTACCCAGCCACAACCCGCAGCTCGCCGCGCAGGAGATCGACCGCTGGGGCGAACATTCCGGCTTTGTCCAGGTTATTCTGCCGGCGCGGGCCGAGGCCCCCTACGGCAACCGCCGCTACGACCCGATCTTCGCCGCGGCGGTGCGGCACGACCTGGCCGTCGGCATCCAGTACGGCGGCGCGCCCGGCCACCCGCCGACGGCGGCCGGCTGGCCTTCATATTTCATCGAAGAGTACACCGGCATGGCCCACGTCTTCCAGTCACAAGTGATCAGCCTGGTTTGCGACGGTGCGTTCGAGCGTTTTCCCTCGCTGCGCGTCGCGCTGATCGAGGGAGGATTTACCTGGCTGCCCTCGCTCATGTGGCGCATAGACAAGGAGTGGAAGGGGCTGAGGCACAATACGCCCTGGGTGCGGCGTCGGCCATCCGAATACATGCGCACGCACTTGCGCTTTACGATTCAACCGCTGGACGCGCCGCCGGACCCGGCGCACCTGGCGCAGATCCTCGAGCAGTGCGGCGCCGAGGACCTGCTGCTCTACGCCAGCGACTACCCCCATCGCCGCGGCTGCCCGGGGCCGCTCCTGGAGCTGCTTTCAGACGACCAGCGAACAAAGGTCTGCAGCACAAATGCGCGCGCACTTTACCGGCTGTAACACGTTTGGGCAGCTTGTAGACTACCGATTGCGAAGAGTGACGACTGTCCCAGAACGCCACATACTGGAGGCTTGCCATGACCTCTCCTGCCGGAACCTCCACCGCCGTCGACAGCCCCGCCGTTGAGCGCAACGGCCACGGCGGCAATGGCGCCGTACCCGGCGCGGCCGCGAACAGGCGGGCCGCCAAACGGGCGCGACTCGATACGGCGATCATCGACACGGACGTTCATATCTACTTCCCCTCGCCCGACGTGCTGCGCAGCTACTTGAGCGAGCGCTGGCAGGAGTACCACCGTACGATCGGGCAGCGCGGCTACGAGGGCTGCAACTACCCGCGCGCAATGCCAAACGCCGCCCGCCACGACGCATGGCCGGAGGACGGCACGCCGCCCGGCTCCAATCTGGCCTTCCTCCAGGCGCAGCTGCTCGATGAATGGGGAATGGAGTTCGGCGTCCTCAATCCGCTTGTCGGCGCGGGCTACGAGCGCAACCTGGACTTTGGCGCCGCGTTTTCGCGCGCCACCAATGAATGGCAGGAGGCCGAGTGGCTGGAGCCGGACGCGCGGCTGCGGGGCTCGATCATCGTCCCCTGGGAGGACGGAGAGCTGGCTGCGGCCGAGATCGACCGCTGGGGCAGCCATCCGGGATTCGTCCACATTCTACTGATCGCCCGCACAAAAGAGCCGTTGGGAAGGCGCAAATATTGGCCGATGTACGAGGCCGCATGCCGCAACGACCAGCCCATCGCCATCCACTTCGGCGGCGCCGGCGGCGGTCCGATCACCGGTACGGGTTATCCCGCTCACTACATTGAAGACCACGGCGGAATGCCGCAGACCTTCCAGGCGCAGATAATCAGCCTCATCTTCGAGGGCGTCTTTCAGCGTTTCCCAACGCTCAAGTTCGTGCTGATCGAAGGCGGTTTTGCCTGGATTCCGCCGCTGCTCTGGCGCATGGACGAGGCCTGGCGGCAGCTGGGCATCGACGTGCCGCACGTCACCGAGCCGCCGTCAGACATCTTCCGCCGCCATTTCTGGGTCAGTACGCAGCCGATGGAGGAGCCGTTCCAGCCGGAGCAGTTCCGCCAGCTTCTGGGTCACCTGGACATGGACGATCACCTGCTCTTTGCCACCGACTATCCCCACTGGGACTTTGATTCGCCCGATCGCGCGTTCCCGATTCAGCTCGACGGGGAGCGGCGTCGCAATATCATGGCTGAGAATGCCCGCCGCCTTTACAAGCTCTAGAAAACCGTCATGGCCAAACATATCGTCGCAACTGTAGATGAAATCCCGCCCGGCGAACGCAAAATCGTCGAAATCGGCGGCCGTTCGCTGGGCGTTTTCAATATCAAGGGCGAATTCTACGCTCTGCGCAACATCTGCCCGCACCAGGGCGGCCCGCTCTGCCAGGGCCGCCTGACCGGCTTCGTCATGGCCGACAAGCCGGGCGGCGAATACAGATACGAGCGCCGCGGCGAGATTTTGCGTTGTCCCTGGCACGGCTGGGAGTATGATGTTACAACCGGCCAGTCCTGGGTCGATCCCGCTTCGGTCCGCACGCGGCGCTACGAAGTGGAGGTCGCGCCGGGAGACGACCTTCCTGACGGCTACCAGCCGGGACCCTACACCGCCGAGACGTTCGAAGTCTCGATCGACCACCAGTACGTGGTCGTCGAGCTCCCCGGTTGACATGCCAGCCACATTCCACTGACTGAATCAGCTCTCCACGCACACCCTTGCGCGGGCAGCGCTGCGCGCATCTCCTTGCCCGCGTTCCAATCCTCTGAGACAGGAACGACCCATGACTCGATCAGACCATCCGCCTATCGACCCCGCGCTTGACGCCTATCTGCTCGACGCCGAGGCGCAACTGCTCAATGAACTGTGCGACTGGCTGCGAATCCCAAGTGTCAGCACCTTGGCGCAACACAAGGAGGACGTCGAGCGGGCGGCAGGCTGGCTGGCGCGCAAGATGACTGCCGTCGGCCTTGAGAATGTCGAGCTGGTCCGGCACGGCGGGCATCCCATCGTCTATGGCGACTGGCTTCATGCCGGGGCTGACGCGCCTACGCTGCTCGTCTACGGCCACTACGACGTGCAGCCGGCCGACCCGCTCGAGTTGTGGACATCGCCGCCCTTCGAGCCGACCGTGCGCGGGGATGACCTCTTCGCTCGCGGCGCGTCCGACGACAAGGGCCAGCTCTTTGCCCACGTCGCAGCGGTGCAGGCGCTGCTGGCAACTTCGGGGTCGTTGCCGGTGAACGTGAAGTTCGTCGTCGAGGGTGAGGAGGAGGACGGCAGCCAGGCCCTGATGGAATACGTGCCCGCGGCAGTAGAGAAGCTGGCCGCGGACGCCTGTCTCATCTCCGATACGCACATGCTGTCGCCACAGCAGCCGCTGATCATTTACGGCCTGCGGGGGATGTGGGCCGGCGAGATCACCGTGAGGGGTCCTGCGCAGGACCTGCACAGCGGCATGTTCGGGGGAGCAGTCCATAATCCCAACCAGGCCCTTTGTGAGCTGCTTGCCCGCCTCCATGACGAGGAGGGCC
Organism: Caldilineaceae bacterium; assembly: GCA_034428395.1. Classification (GTDB taxonomy): domain Bacteria; phylum Chloroflexota; class Anaerolineae; order Caldilineales; family Caldilineaceae; genus Bin5. The sequence goes on along the minus strand of DAOUHX010000439.1, from coordinate 42,072 downwards.
GCGTAACGGTCCCTGGGTTTTACAGCGGCGTCGAACCCCTGAGCGAGCAGGAGCGGGCCGCGCTCGCGCGGGTGCCCTACGACGATGCGACGCTGTTGAAGGAAAGCGGGGCGCCTGCGGTCTGGGGCGAAGCGGGCTTCACCGTAACCGAGAGAATCGGGGCGCGGCCGACGCTCGAAATCAATGGCATGTGGGGCGGTTTCACCGGTGACGGCTTCAAGACGGTGATTCCGGCCGAAGCGCACGCAAAAGTCAGCTGCCGGCTCGTTCCCGACCAGGACTCGGCCGCGATCGGCCCCATGATCGAGCGCTTCCTGTCGGAGATCGCGCCGCCGACCGTCGAAGTGACCGTGCGTACGCGTGTGCATGCGCCGGCGACGGTCGTTCCGCTCGATGTGCCCGAAATCGGGGCTGCCTCCCGCGCCTTCAAGCGCGTATTCGGCGCCGACCCGGTCTTCAGCCGCGAGGGAGGTTCGATTCCAGTGGCGACCGTCTTCCAGGAAACACTGGATATCCCGATTCTTCTGATGGGCCTGGGACTCCCGGATGACAATCTGCACGCGCCGAACGAGAAGCTACATCTTCCGAACCTGTATCGTGGCATTCGCGTTGGCATTGCGTTGATGGAAGAGTTGAATATTGCTTGACTTCCACGCGGAATCGATGCAGAATGATAGAATTCCCATTTGGCGTTTTGACCCGGTATGGTCTTGCTTAGTTTGAATAAGGAGTTACAGATGCATGAAGGCATTAATCGATATAACCCGACTCGTCATGTCCGGCTCATTGTGGTCGTGGCGGTTTTGCTTCTGGCTATGCTGCCGCAGGCTCTCGCGGCAGGCCCTGCCGAACTGAATGCAAGCCCGCAGACGAGCGGGAGCACGACCCACGTCGTACAGGCCGGTGAGACGCTCGCTATCATCGCGGCCCGTTACGGCGTAACCGTCCAGGAGATCGTCTCGACCAACAATATTGCGAATGCCAACATTATCTACGTTGGCCAGCGGCTGCAGATCCCCTCGACGGGTCAGCAGCAGCCGGGCGCCGCGCAACCGGCCCCCGCACAGCCGGGTGGATGCGCCCAAACGCACACTGTTGTCGCAGGCGAGTCGCTGTCAGGGCTCGCGGTCCGCTACGGGGTGACCATCCAGAGTCTGGCCAGTGCGAACAACACTACGGTTACGTCATTCGTCTATATTGGTCAGCGGTTGTGCATTCCCGGTGCAGGCTCGGGCGGCGGCACGACCGGTGGCGGCGGTACTCCGACGCGCTCCGGCGGTGTCTGGTACGAGGTGCAGATCGGGGACACGCTGAGCCGCATCGCATTCAACCATGGCACCACAGTCAATGCGATCGTGCAGGCGAACAACCTGCCCAACCCCAACACCGTATTCTGGGGCACGCGAATCTGGATTCCGCAGGCCGGTTCGACCGCACCTGCTCCGCAGCCCCAGCAGCCTGCGCCCGCGCCGGCCCCGGAAAGCGGCGACCCGTTCGCAGTCGTGACCACTTCGGGCCGGCTAAACGTCAGAGGCGGCCCCGGCACCGAGTATCCCGTGGTATCCACGCTTGCTTCCGGGGCGCGCGTCAGAATCGTCGGCATTGGCCCCAACGATGAATGGTATAAGGTCGAGGTCACCGGTGTGTCCGGGGATGCCTGGATCTATCGTGCGCTGACCCAGACCGAGGGATCGGTTGAAGGCGTGAAGCGGTACGCCGAGTCGGAGATTCCGCCGCGGCCTGAGGCGCCAGCCCCGCAGCCCCAGCAGCCTGCCCAGCCGCCGCCCACAAGGCTACCCGGCATAGGCTTTGGCTTCGGCGTTCAGGCGCATATGATTCACAATGGCCAGGAAGGCATTGTGATGGACAAGACGCGCGAAATTGGTTTTGGATGGGTCAAACAACAGATCGAATGGAAGGTCTTTGAATCCAACCAGGGCCAGTACGGTTTCGGCGACATCTGGCCCCTCGTAAACGCTGCAAACTCGCGAGGCATCAACCTGCTCTTCAGCGTTGTCAACGCGCCGAGTTGGTCGCGTGAGTCGGGCTTCGATGGCTCGGTCGGCGGTCCTCCGGCGGACCCGGGGACATTTGCCGCCTTCCTTGGCCGCCTGGCAGGAGAATACTGCGGCTCGTCCGTCAAGGCGATCGAGGTCTGGAACGAGCAGAATCTGCACTACGAATGGGGCAACCGCCCGATCAACCCCAGTGAGTACATGGCGCTCCTGCGTCCGTCATACGGGGCGATCAAGAGCGCCTGTCCCTCCATGTACGTGATCAGCGGTGCGCTGACACCAGCCGGCGACAACGGTTCGCTGGCCATGGATGACTTCCGCTACTTCGAGGCGATGCTGCAGCAGGGTCTGGCCAACTACGTCGACGGCTTCGGCTCCCATCCCAGCGGCTACAACGTACCGCCCGACACCGTCTGGCAGAACGCCTGCGCCGAAATTCAGAAGACAGGCAACCAGAACTTCAACGGCGCCTGCGACAACCCACACCACTCTTGGAGCTTCCGCAGCACGATGGAAGGGTACCGCAACCTGGCGCTCCGTTACGGGGCCGGCCACATTCCGATTTGGCCGACCGAGTTCGGCTGGGCCGCGGGCGGCGCGTTTGACCCCCGCTACGGCTATGCCAACGACAACGACTTCGATGAACAGGCCCGCTGGACCGTCAGGGCCTTCGAGATGATGCGCAACTGGGGCTGGGTCGGACCGGCCTTCCTGTGGAACCTGAACTTCCGCGTCGTCGCCGACGGGACAGAGAAGGCGCAGTGGGGGATCGTCCGCAACGACTGGAGCCCGTTGCCCGTCTACCACGCGCTGCGCAATATGCCCAAGTAGCGGGCGCGCGGCAAGTTACGATGTTCAATCCGGAGATGACCGTCGCCGCCATCAATCGGATGAGCGAGCAGACGCTAGCCGCCAACCTCGGTATCGAGTTTACCGAGGTTGGCGCTGATTTTATGTGTGCCCAAATGCCCGTGGATAGGCGGACGCTCCAGCCTTACGGCCTGTTGCACGGGGGCGCCTCGCTGGTGCTGGCCGAGACGATGGGCAGCGTCGCCTCAACTGCGTTAATCGACCTGGCTACGCAGGCCGCGGTCGGCCTTGAGATCAATGGTAACCATCTGCGACCGGTCGAAGATGGCGTCGTCACCGGAACCGTGCGCCCTATCCACCTCGGCCGTCGTACCCATGTCTGGGACATCCGCATCGAGGACGAAGAAGGCAGGTTGGTCAATGTCAGCCGCCTGACGATGATGATCGTACAGCGTTCGTGAATGACAATGCTCGAGATTCTGACGCCTTGGGAAGAGAACGGCGAACTCCTGCGCCAGCCGGCCAAGCGAGTCCGTACCTTCGACGCGCGCCTGCACCAACTCCTGGATAGCATGATCGAGACGATGCGCGTCGGGCACGGCGTCGGCTTGGCCGCGCCCCAGGTAGGCCTGCCGCAGCGTATCTTCGTGATCGAATACCCCGAGGATACAGAACGTCCCGAAGAGACGATGCAGCGCTACGAGCTGATCAACCCGGAGATAGTGAAGGCGAAGGGTGCCGAAGTTGGACAGGAGGGCTGTTTGAGCCTGCCCGGGCTGGCCGCGGACGTCGAGCGGGCCACCTACGTACTCGTCAAGGCGCAGGACCGCGACGGCAAAGCACAGCGTATTAAGGCACATGACTGGCTGGCGCGCATCTTCCAGCACGAGCTGGACCACCTCGACGGCGTCCTGATGGTCGACCGCGCAGAGCAGATCTACAAGGTTGTCGAAAACGAGGACGGGGAATCGGAGCTGATTCCCGTAGAAGAGGCCTTCTCACAGGGCTGAGGCAATGCGCCGGAATCGACCAAAAGCAAAGCCCCGCAGGATTGACATGCGGGGCTTTCTGCTGTCATTGGGAGATGTATCGGGCCATTCCGGTTACTGGACGTGGTGGTCGATGCCCTCGTAGCGTTCGATAAAGGCGCGAATGCGAGCGGCGTCGAACTCGTCAAACTTGTCGATTCGCTGCCAAGCGGTCAACGCGATGCGGGCTCCCATGTCCTTGTGGACCGACTGCGAACCGAAAGCAGTCCAGCTGGGATCGTTCGGCATCATCAACACGTGCCGTCCGCTGTTGACATAGGGTTGGACGACCTCCGCCAGCTGCTCTCGCAGGTCCGGGCAGTCCTCTGCGCACTGGTAGTATACGATCACGCCGCCGTCTTCCATATTGTGCACAACCTGCTCATAGCGGACCGGTTCATCATAGATTTCCCACGGCGCCAGCCCGGGATAGTGTGGGCCGGACGTTGGCGGGGTCGTGTTGTATTCGATCGGCGAAGCGCTCCCCTGGGGAATGTGCGTGTTCCCCTGTGTGGGCCAGGACTCCTCTTCGCCCACCGGCGCAGTGCTGCGGATGTTGGTGTAAATGACCAGCGCGACGATGGCAACCAGGGCAATGCCTCCACCAATCAGGTAGAGGTTCTGCATGCGCCGTCGCCGCGCGGCGATCTCCTTTAGCTGCTGCCGCGAAGGACGCGCCAGCGGGTCCCGCGCACTTGCACGGGACCCGCGGCCGCCCTTTGAACGAGTCGTTCTGCGCGATCTAGATTTCGTCGCCATTAGTTGTGGACCCAGACGAGTGTTGCGTTATCCGCTGTCGCTTGCACCCACTTGGTCGAGCCGTCCCACTCGGGAAACGACCACTTGAACAGCCACTCGGCGTCTTCTACCGTCAAATTGACGCAACCGCGGCTCATCGGTGTTCCGAAGTTGTTGTGCCAGTAGGCTCCGTGCAAGGCGTACTCGCCGTAAAAGTACTGTACCCACTGCACGTTTGGCAAACTGTAGTAGGTGCCGGCAGACTTACTTCCGCCGGACATCGTCTGCGTTGACGTCCGCACCCACATTCGGAAGACACCCTGCACGGTCGGATAGATCGATGTCCCGGACGATATCAGAAACTCATTCTGGAGTTCGTCACCGGCCCAGGCATAGAGTGTTTGGTCGCTGAGATTGACCTCGATCCACTTCTCGCCACCGGCGCGTGCCTCGCTCACATCCAAGTGGAGCGGGGAGCGATCGTCGATCGATGAATTGACGTCGGTCTCTTCCTCGGCTTCTTCCATGTCTGCCGCCGCCAGCAAAATCTCCAATTCCAAGCGAATCCGGGGCAGGTCCATCGTCGCTTTGGAGAACGGAAGAGGCGGAAACGGGTCCAGGCCAACCGGGCCCGCTTCCAGCGCCGGAGCTGTCTCCGGCTCCGCCGGCTCCGCGGCCAAAGCAGCGGGCGCACTGTTCCAACCAACAAGCCATGCTCCGCACAGAAGAATGGTTCCTATTGATACTGCCACTATCCGGCGCATCGTCGAATGACCCCCATAGAAAGGAATGAATAGGTCCCCACAAAAAGGAACGATAAGTCAAGAGTAACCCCTGCTATTGGTGAACCATCACCAATGTACCGGGATTCGTTCTGTCGCTGAACAGCCAGTCGTCATTGTGTACGGCAGGCGAAGTCCACTCGAACAGCCACGCCGCGTCCTCTTCGGTCATATTGACGCAGCCCCTGCTCATGGGCGAACCGAAGTTGCTGTGCCAGTAGGTGCCGTGTATGGCGTAGTTCTTGAAGAAATACTGCACATTGCGGACATCTTTCAGATGATAGTAGGTGCCCGAGGCCCGGCTCCCGCCGCTCATGTCCTGCATCGCAATCTTGGCCCATATGCGGAACGTGCCCGTCACTGTGGGCGTGCTGCCAACCCCGCTGGATATAACAAAGGCCCTGACGGGAATCGTGCCTTCGTAGGCGACGGCCAGCTGTTCGCTCAGGTCGACTTCGATCCACCGTTCAGTCTGCGTAGGATACTGAGAAGGATGCAGGCGGGCAAAAGAGCCTTCGAGCAGTTCAAGCGCGTCAGGCGAAGGAATTCGCAGGACCTGCCCTTCCTCGACTACATTCGGGTTCGGCAGACGGTTGATGCGGGCCAGGACAGCGGCCGGAATCCCGTATCGAGCGGCGATTTGCGACAAGAGCTCGCCCGGCTGCACCAAATGCGAGACCACTTCGGTCTGTACCAGATGCACTTCTGCCGGGGGTAGCGCTGGCTGAACCTCCGGCGCAGGCACGGGCGCCGCCGGCAGCTCGGGAGCAGGCATGGGCACGCGCAAGACTTGGCCGGTGTAGAGCCAGCGAATGGTAGACAGGTTGTTCATACGCGCTAGCTCGGTCACGCTGATCCCATAGCGCCTGGCAATTCTCGAGAGTGAGTCTCCGGCCTGTACCGTATAGGATTGGACGCCACTGGCATTCTGGTTCGTCGCGCCCGCCTGCGGGGATTGACCCTGGGCGGCCTGCCCGCCTGGCGCCGAACCCGGCACGCGCAGTACCTGGCCGGTGTAAAGCCAGCGGAAGGGAGACAGGTTGTTCATGCGGGCTAACTCAGTCAGGCTGATTCCATATCGCCTGGCAATCTTCGAGAGGGAATCGCCCGGCCGCACCCTGTAAGTGGCAACGCCGCCCCTGTTCTGATTGGCGTTCGTCGAGGAATTCGGAGTTGTTCCGTCGATCAAGAGCCTCTGACCATACCAGACGTAATTGACATTGGTCAGGTTGTTGAGCTGGCGCAGCCGTGCCACCGTAGTGCCGTAGCGCGCGGCGATCTGGCTGAGCGTCTCACCTGGTCTGACGATGTGCTCCTCGTTGGCCGATACGCTGCGGACACTGGCAAAGGCAGCAATGGCGGCCAGAAGAAGAGCCAGGGTCGCCCTCACCGTCAGGCTGAGGCTTCTTCGCGTCGAGAATCTCATCAAAGGGAAAAAGTGAGTCACGTCAGTACCGTCCTTCGGTGCGTTGAATGGGGTCTGCTTCAGCCCCAGCGATTCCTCCCGGTATGCCTCCTAGCTTCCAAGACGATAGCCGCGGTGGGATTGTTCCGAATTTGGTACCGCTTTTTTGTCTCTTGAGTACACTCTATCCATAGAGAAACTTACTTTCACATACAATCTGGGCAGGAACATAGGGTACATCCCCAATTAGAGGATAGGAATGTCAGACAAGGTATTCGCGCCGGCATTGGCCGGGTAGTCGCGCGTCGAGAAGGGGCATTGCATGGGCGCCATCACAGTACCGGCAGATGCGCTCCTGTTTCATCCGTTGCTGAACGCGGGTTCCGGCCGCGGATTGGGCGGTGGCAGGGATGGGTGCACCCGGCCTTTCGGGTGAGTAGAGGACCTCGTTGCGGGTCATTGCGGTTGCGCGTGCCGAAATCAGGGTCTAAGTCGATGGTGGGGTCAGTCTCCTTGTAGGAAAAGCCGCGCATGCGGTCAAGTATGCGGCCGAATCTGTCCAGAATTGACCCAAGAGCGTCGTATTGTGTCGTAAAGTGGCTGCGAATTTCTGGGAAATCGGGTATCGACAGGGTATCGATTGGGTATTGAATTGCTTGTTTTGGCCTGTTTGGCCCAACTTTGAAAAATCTTTCGGTCTCCTCGTGACAGGATATCGACATGGACTCTCGTAGCAGGATACGGCCGCGGTCTGTTCCTGTCGCTTTTGTCGTGAAAACGCGCAAAATTCGTCGTTTTGAGTGCCGAAAGTGCGCAAAACAACGACAGCTGCGTGCTTTTCGTGACAGGATACAGCGCCGGGTGCCGGCGGCGCCGACATGGGCTGCATGGCGGGTGTCATTACGCTGTGGGTGGGCGGCGCGACGGACGGCAGTCCTGCGCATTTCGAGTTGTTACCGGCAGAGCCCGGAGCGAAGTTCGCTTGGGGCAGGATTCGGCCGTTCGGTTCGGAGCAGGTCGACATGGTTGGCGGCCTGGGCATGGTGGGCGGGCATATGTGTGTATGCAGCGCGTTCGGGTCCAGCCTGGTTGTGTTCGGACTCGACCTTGCAGTATAGCACGTTTTGGAGACTCTTGCTGGGGACGGCGGGACCGGATTGCGGAACTGCAGTGGATAGTGGATAGTGATTAGTGGCCAGTTGCCAGTGGCCGGTTGCCAGTGGCCGGTGGCGAGGAACCGGTGGGGACGGTGGGAGCGGATTGCGGAACTGCAGTGGATAGCGGATAGTGAATAGTGGATAGTGGTCGGAAACTGCCGAAACTCGAAACTCGAAAGGCGGAATTGGCGGCGCGTTGACTACAAGCTGGAACCGCGCACACATGGTGGCATTACTTCCCGCTTGCTGACGCGTCAGCTGGGGACGCGCATGCACGATGGAATCATCTCCCAGTCGCTGTCACACCAGCTGGGGGCGCGCGCGCACGGTGGCATAGCTACAGGGGGGCGTTGCGGGGGGTGTCCCCCCGCACAAGGGAGGGCCGGAACGGCCCGACCGTCCAAGGGCAGTGGATAGTGGATAGTGGATAGTGGATAGTGGATAGTGGATAGTGGATAGGGGTCAGGGACCGCAGGGGCCGGGTATGACGCGGTTGCTGCCTGAGGACCGGATGCTTGTACTCCACATCCGGACCTCAGGCCATGACTTGCCAGTTTGTGACACATTGGTCTGACCCTTCCTGCGTGTTATAATCCCGCAATCGCAAAGGCCGGCCATTTTCCCCAAGTTGAATGTTGGGGCGGGCCAGTCGATATCTGTGGATCGACGGGCCACCAAACTGGTGCAGGGCTGGCGTACGCCGGGAAATCCAATCGCACATATTCTCGGCTGAATGCTCTGGTCCTGGCGAGCAGGTGCCTACTGCTTGAGGTATGGATGGCACAGAAAGCAACTGCGCCGTATGGGAGTTGGCGTTCCCCGATCAGTGCCGGACTGGTTGCCGCAAGTTCCCAGCATTGGATCAACCAGCTCCACGTGGAAGGTGATGCGCTCTACGCTTTGGTCCGCCTGCCTGAAGAGGGAGGTCGCAGTGTCGTCGCCCGTGTACATGACGACGGGCATTTCGAGTCATTGACGCCTGCTCCCTTTGACGCACGCACGCGCGTTTACGAGTACGGCGGCAGCTGCTTCGCAGTCCGGGACGGCGAGGTCTTTTTCTCAAACTTTCCCGACGACCGCATTTACCGCCACTTTCCGGGCGAAACCCCGCGGCCGGTCACCGCTGAAGGCGAAGTTCGTTACGCCGATTTCGTCGTAGACCGCAGGCGGAATCGTTTAATCTGCATCAGGGAAGAGCACTCCACTGTCGGCGAGCCCGCGCACACCGTCGCCGCGGTCAATCTCGACGGTGACACGTTCGGCGCTGCCTTGTTCGACCGGGCCGACTTCGTCGCCTTTCCCGTTTTGAGTGCTGATAGCAACAAACTGGCGTGGGTGGCTTGGGACCATCCGAACATGCCTTTCTTTTCCAGCGCGCTCTGGGCCGCCGACGTCGGCGACGACGGCGCGCTCTCGAATGTCCGGCAGATTGTGCCGGAACAGGAGGAGAGCATCACCGATCCACGATGGTCGCCAGACGGCGACCTCTATTTCTGCTCCGATCGCACCGACTGGTGGAACCTTTATCGCCGGCGCGAGGGCAAGATTTCGGCCGTATGTCCTATGGAAGCGGAACTGGGCAATCCCTTCTGGAACATCGGCAAGACGATGTACCGTTTCCTGTCGCCATCGCGTGTCCTGGCCGCCTGCAACGACAAAGGTACCTGGAGTCTCCGTCTGATCGATACCGGCGAGGGCACCTGCAAGGAAATTCAGACTGAATTCACTTACATTGTCTTTGTCGAGACGATTGGCGAAGAGGCTTTCATCGTAGCGGCATCGCCGAGCAAACCCCGTTCCCTCTTCAAGCTGGAGCTGAAGAGCGGCTCATGTACTTGCATGGCAACTTCGGTCGAACATTCCGTGTCCCCCACCTATTTTTCGCCTGGCGTCCATATCTCCTATCCGACCACGAGCGGCCTGCAGGCGTACGGCTACTATCACGCCCCGCACAGCCCGGAGTTTGAGGCGCCCTCGGGCGAGCTTCCGCCCCTCATCGTCATCACGCACGGCGGGCCGACCGGTTCGGTCAAACAGGCGTTGGACCTGGACGTTCAGTTCTTCACCAGCAGAGGATTTGCGGTGCTGGAGATCAACTATGGCGGCAGCGCGGGGTACGGCCGCGCCTATCGCAACCGCCTGCGGGGAACATGGGGCCAGGTCGACGTGGATGACGCCGTCAACGGCGCGCGTTATCTCGTCGAGCAGGGACTTGCCGATGGCGAGCGAACGATCGTGCGCGGCGGCAGCGCCGGCGGCTTCACAACCTTTGCCGCGCTCGCTTTTCGAGAATACTTCAAGGCCGGATCGAGCCACTACGGGATTAGCGACCTGGAATATTGGGACAGGGAGACACATAAGTTTGAAGCCCACTACTGCGATTCTTTAGTTGGCCCGCTGCCTGAGGCTCGCGCCCTCTATCGCGAACGCTCGCCAGTCCACCGGGCGCATGAGATCAACGCGCCGCTGCTCATCTTTCAAGGCCTGGACGACAAGGTCGTACCGCCGAACCAGTCCCGATTTGTTGCCGACGCACTGCGTGAGCGTGGTGTCCCGGTGGCGCACATCGAGTTTGAAGGAGAGGCGCACGGATTTCGGAGGGCAGCGACGAATGTGCGGACGCACGAGGCGGAACTTGCCTTCTTCGGCCGGGTCTTCGGACTCAAACCTGCCGACGATCTTCCTCCCCTGCACATCGACAACGCGGACGGCCTTCAACGAAGGGGCGACGGCTGAACCGGCTGCACTACTGAAAGCGCGACCAATACAGTGCCTGAACTGCCAATCCATGGAGGCCTGACGTGAGTTCTAATCGAGGACGAGAAACGGCCAGTTCCATAGTCGAGACCTTCAAGCGGCGCACGCGCGGGTCGGGTGAGTGGGACGCGCGCGCCAAGAAGACGATGCCCGGCGGGGACACAAGGGCGTCCTCCTACTACATGCCCTATCCCGCCTACATGGTGCGTGGGGAAGGCTGCCATCTCTACGACTACGACGAGAACAAATACATCGATTTCCTCAACAACTACACCTCACTCATCCATGGTCACGGACACCCGGCGACCTTGAGCGCCATTCAGGAGCAGGCCGTGCGCGGGACAGTGCTCGGCTCGGCTGCCGAGGTTACGGTTGAACATGCGGAGATGCTTGTCGACCGCGTTCCCAGCCTGGAAAGTGTCCGCTACTGTAACTCGGGTACCGAAGCCACGCACCTGGCGATGCGCGCGGCCCGGGCATTCATGGGCAGGGACGTCATCGTCAAGATGGACGGCGGCTACCACGGGTCGCACGACTATGTGCAGGTCAATGTGCAGGCCGACACGGAGTCGGAAGGGCTGCCCCAGCCCAGACTCACCACGCGCGGCGTTCCGGCTGCCGTGTTGGAGGACGTGCGAATCGTTCCGTTCAACGCTCTCGACGCGCTCGAAGACGTACTGCGCGCCGAGAGCGACAGGATAGCCGCCATCATTTTGGAGCCGGTCCTCGGTTCGGGTGGGGGCGTCGAAGCGGAGCCGGGGTACCTGCAGGGCGTCAGGCAGCTGGCCGACAACTTTGGCGTTCTCCTGATCTTTGACGAAATTCTGACTTTTCGCGCCGACGTCGGCGGCGTACAGGCCGCAATCGGGGTGACGCCCGACCTGACGTCGATCGCGAAGTTCATCGGTGGCGGTCTGCCGCTTGGCGCGTTCGGCGGGCGCGAGGAGATCATGGCGCCGTTCGATCCCGCACACGCGCAGACCATTCCCCACAATGGCACCTTCAACGGCAACAACATAACGATGGCGGCAGGCATTGCGACGATGAAGGCGTACGGGGCGGACGAGGTCGTGCGCATCAACCGGCTCGGCCAGCGTCTGAAAGAGGGGTTCAACCGTGCCTTCGAGGCAAAGGGGTTGAATTTAGCGGCGGTGGGCGGGGGTTCGATCGTTCGCGTGCACTGGAGCGCAAACAGGATCAGAAACGCACGGGAGGGTGCGCAGGCGCAGGCCGCCGCCCAGGAGTTGCCCCGGCTGCTGCACATGGAGCTGATGAACCGGGACATTTTCAGCGCTCCCAGGTGCCAGTTCGCGATCTCGACGCCGATGACGGAGCGGGAGGTCGACGCCGCTATCGACGCAATGACCCGCGCGCTTGAGGTCGTCATGCCCTACATCGGGGAGGAGACGCCCCACCTCCTCCGTGCCTGAATGATCGGCGGGACCACCGCGTTCTTCCCTCTTCTGGGGGACGGCGACGCGGGCGGCGTTCACACACGCCCCCTTTTTCCTTTCGCTACCGGGAGGATGAATCGGTGAAAACGCGTTGGCAGGCGTGGTACGGCGATCGTGAGATCGATCTGGATTTCCCGGCCGGGTGGCGCGTGGAAAAGGTCCAGATGGCGGACGCTCCTCCGGCGGATATTGCGATGCTGGCCGACAGCCTGCGGCGGCCGATAGGGACGCCCAAGCTCGAGGAACTGGCGCGCGGCGGCAGTTGCGCGGCCATCGCGGTGGAGGACATCACGCGTCCTTCCGCGCTTGGTCCGATCATGCAGCTGGTGCTTGAGGAACTGACGGCCGGCGGCCTGGGCGCTGAGGACATCCGCATCATCATGGGTCTGGGCGCGCACACACCGATGCGCCGCGAGGAGCTGGTCATGAAGCTGGGCCGGGAGGTGGTCGAGAAGTTCCCGATCTTTCAGAATCAGCCCCATGAGAACCGCAAGTACCTGGGCGAGACCGAAAGAGGGACCCCCATTTACACCAACGCTTTCTTCTGGGAGGCTGACCTGAGACTGAGCGTGGGCACGATCGTGCCGCACGGGCTGGCGGGTTTTGCCGGCGGGGTCAAGACGGTAGCGGTCGGAATGGCGGGCATCGAGACACTTCACGCCAACCATTCGATCGCGTACAGGCTGCCGCATTCGATGGCAGGCCGCATCGAGGGCAACGAGATGCGCGCCGATCTAGAGGAGATTGGCCGCAGAGTCGGACATCGTTTTGCCGTCAATACCGTGGTCAACTCGCGGCGGGAATTGGTCGCCCTCTTCGCCGGCGACCCTATCGAAGCCCACCGGGCCGGCGTCAAATTTGCCCGTACCGTCTACGGCACGGCTTTCCCCCCGCCGGCCGATATCGCCGTCTTCAACGCCTATCCAAAGGATACCGACCTGGTGCAGGTGCTCAACTCGATGAACGCGGTGGGGCGCGATCTGCGGCGTGCAATCAAGCCCGGTGGATCGGCTGTCCTTGCAACCGCTTGCACGCACGGAGCCGGCATTCACTATCTTCTCAGCAGCGGCATGCGTGCGCATGGCCCACTCCGGCGGGAGAGGCTTCATCTCGGTGAAAAGGGCCTGATCATCTACTCGCCCAATCTCTCTTTTGCAGACATTCAGGAGTTCCCTGAGGACACCTGTCTCTTCAATGGCTGGCCGGAGGTCATCGCAGAACTGGGCAGGCGTCACGGGGATGGGGCCACCGTCTCGGTCTTCCCCAACGCGGCCCTGCAGATTCCGGAAGAGATAGCCAACCTAGAGGACTGAGCGGCTGCGGCAACATGGCGCGCCGGTCTACTGGTGATTGTTCAAATGTGAAGGGCCTCACGCCTGTCTGCAGATTGGAGCCTCAGGACCCCTCTCGATGACCGAGCGGCAGATGCGCACAGTCACGCCCGAAGACCTGTTTCGCCTGCAGTTTCTGCAGGATGCCAGGCTCTCTCCGGACGGAAAGCTGGTTGCTTACAGCCTCTCGCACGTTGACGCGGCCGGCGATGAGGAGTATTGCACCATATGGCTCCTCTCGTCCGCAACCGGGGAGGCCCGCCAACTCACTAACGGCCGGGCCGTGGACAGCAACCAGGCCTGGTCGCCAGACGGCAGCCAGATCGCCTTCTTTTCCAACCGCAGCGGGACAAAGCAGCTCTACACGATGCCGGTTGACGGCGGCGAACCGCGCCTCCTGACCGACTTGCCGCAGGGGGTTGGGCGCGGCCCGGTCTGGTCTCCGGACGGACAGTTCATTGCTTTCTCGGCGCGGGTGAACGCGGAACCGGTCTACCCGACGAGGCCCTATCGTGTAAGCCGCAAGATCTACCGTCTTGACGCGCTCGGGTATCTGCACAATGCGGTCCACGACATATTCGTGGTGCCGGCCGCGGGTGGAGAGGCGAGCAACCTGACGCAGGACGAAAACCACAACTGCCGCTACAGCTCGCCGGAGTGGTCGCCCGACAGTCGCGAGATTCTGTTCACGACGACCTTTTTCCCCGACGAACACCGCTTCTTCCCCGCGCTGCGCGTGGCCGGCCTGGACGGCGAAGTGCGCGATCTGGTCAGGGACTGGGGCTATGTTTCCTATTCGGCGGTCTGGTCGCCAGACGGCGAGCGCGTCATCTTCGTAGGAAACACGATCGACGCTCCGTTCAGCGCGCAGAATAAACTATGGGTTGTGGACAGCAAAGGGGGGACGCCCGAGTGCCGCACGGCGGGGCTTGCCGGCAATGTTGAAGGGTCTCTACAGGCCGACATGCCGGTCGGCTACCGCGATTACCCCAAGTTTCAGGTATCGCAGGACGGGGAGACCGCCTATGTGCGCGTGCAGGATGGCGGCAGCATGCAGTTGTATCGGGTAGCTTTGCAGGGGGAGGTCGCTTACAAACCGGTCGTGGAGGGCGAACGAGCCTGCTACGCGCTGGGGTTGCACGAGGGCCGGATGCTGATATCGGCCTCCGACATGAATTCGCCGCCGAATCTCTACCAGGTCGACGTCGACGGCGGCAACGAGGAGCAACTGACCCACTTCAACGCCGACCTGCTCTCGATTATGGCGCTGCCCGCAGTAGAACGGCTTTCCTTTCCGAGCAACGACGGCGCATTGGTTGAAGGTTGGCTGTTGAGACCCAACGCCGGCGCCCCACCTTACCCCACCATTCTCTACATCCATGGCGGTCCCCACCACGGCTGGGGCAATATCTTCGCATTTGACTTTCAGATGCTCGCGGGCGCGGGCTACGCGGTCCTCTTAATAAACTATCGCGGTTCGACCGGCTATGGGGACGAGTTCAGCGGCGCCACGAACGGGCCGCATCACATGACATTGGAGTACGCTGATCTGATGGCCGGCGTCGATCATTCTGTAGCAAGAGGACTGGCCGACCCGGACCGCCTCGGGGTCTGCGGGCTTTCTTACGGGGGCTATCTCTCCTGTTGGATTGTCGGCCACAGCGATCGATTCAAGGCCGCAGTCCCCGAAAACCCTGTAACGAATCGGGCTTCGTGGTACGGTGTCAGCGACATCGGCGTCACCCACCCTGAATCGGTGGGAGGTCATCTGTTTGAAGTTCCGGATGCGTATCGGCGCTGCTCGGCCATCACCTACGCCCATCGCTGCACGACGCCCACGCTGCTGATCCAGGGTGAAAGAGACCTGCGTGTGCCTGCGGAACAGTCGGAACAGTTCTACACCGTACTCAAAGCCAGCGGCTGCACGGTTGAGATGCTGCGTCTGCCGAACAGCTCGCACAGCGAATCTATCGGCGGCCGGCTGGAAGTCCGCCGAGCACAGAACGAAGCCCTGCTCGATTGGATGAACCGCTATGTCTTGGGCGCGGATTGATTTCGATTCTCAATAAAGGATAAGACAGTCACGGCTCTTGAATCTCAGTCAAATTGTCGTGCGGACGATTCTCGATTTTGGTACACGCCAAGCTGCAACTACGTCAGCAGGTAGCTGAGTCCATGGCCCGCCGCACAATTCGACCGGAAGACCTGTTTCGATTTCAAATTCTGCAGGACGCCAGGCTCTCGCCTAACGGGCGGTTCGCGGCCTATTCGGTCTCGAGCGTAGATCCCGACCGGGACCAGGAGTGCGCGGCCATCCGGCTCATCGACCTAGAGACTGGTGAAGACCGTAGGCTGACCGCGGGACAGGCGCTGGACACGCACCCGGTCTGGTCACCTGACGGCGCGCAGCTGGCCTTCTTTTCGACGCGAACCGGAACGCGCCAACTCTATTCAATCTCGATAGACGGGGGCGAGCCGGACCAGCTCACCGAGCTGGCCCAGGGCCTGGGTCGGGGACCGGCCTGGTCGCCCGACGGCAGGTACATTGCCTTCTCGGCTAGGCCTGGCGCGTCGCCGGTTTTTCCCGAGAAGCCGTACCGTGTGACTCGGCACGTGTATCGCCTGGACGGCTCCGGCTATCTGCACGCGGCCGCGCCCGACCTGTGGGTTGTGGCGGCCGGCGGGGGTGAACTCCTCAACCTGACCCGGGACGAGGCGTACAACTGTTATCGCACCGGCCCAGTCTGGTCTCCCGATAGCCGGGAGATTCTCTTCACGACGGCCTGCTATCCCGATTCCTATCGCTGGTTCGCCGCGCTGCGGGTAGTGAACCTGGACGGCGAAGTGCGCGACGTCGTCAAGGATTGGGGCTGTGCGACCAACCCTCCCTCAGCCGGATGGACGCCGGATGGCAACTGCATCGTCTTTGTCGGCAACCCGATCGACGCGCCCAAGCAGAGCCACAAGCACCTGTGGGTGGTCGACAGGCTGGGCGGGACGCCCCAGTGCCGCACGACAGGAATCTTCCACAACGTGGCGGGCAAGTTTCAGTCAGACATGCCGGTCATCGGCGCGGACGCGCCCAATTTGCACATCGCCCCGGACGGGAGGGATGCATACGTACCGGTCCAGATGGGCGGTACGAAGTCGGTCTACCGAATAGCACTCAGCGGCGAGATCGACTACGAAGCGGTCGTCGTCGGCGAGCGGGTGTGCGACGTGGCCGGTTTGAGCCGGGGCGAGATCCTACTGACGGTCAACAGTTTCGATCAGCCTGGCAATCTTTTCCTAGTCGATCTAAATGGCTCCGACGAGAGGCAGATCACCGACTTGAATGGCGCACTGCTCTCCGACTTCGCCCGCCCCGGCGTCGAGCGTCTTTCGTTCGCCGGCAGCGACGGCACACGAGTCGAGGGCTGGCTGCTGACGCCTCCCTGCGGCGAGCCGCCCTATCCGACCGTTCTCTTCAACCATGGCGGCCCGGACATGGCCTGGGGAAACGTGCTTTCATTGGACTTCCAGATGTTGAACGGGGCCGGCTTCGCCGTCCTTCTGATCAACTATCGCGGTTCACTCGGCTACGGCGACGAGTTCATGGGGGCGATCAACGGCAGGATGGGGGAGCTGGAGTTTGCCGATCTGATGGCCGGCGTCGACTACTGTATTGGATTGGGGCTCGCCGACCCGGAGCGGCTGGGCGTGTGCGGCTCGTCCTACGGCGGCTTTCTGACCTGTTGGGCGGTCAGCCACAGCGACAGGTTCAAGGCGGCTGTCGCTGAGAACCCGATTACGAATTGGGAGTCCTGGTATGGGGTCGCCGACATCGCTTCCTCGATCGCCCTGCCTTGGGAGGCGATGGGGGGGCCCCCGCACGCGGTGCCCGAGGTCTACCGCAGGGCATCTCCCATCTACGCCGCCCACAACTGCGAGACACCGACGCTGATGATTCAGGCCGAACGCGATCTACGCTGCCCTGCCGAGCAGTCCGAACAGTTCTACACCGTGCTGCAGGCGAACAGTTGTGTTGTCGAGATGCTGCGCCTGCCCAACGTTTCGCACGGCGGCTCGTCGTTCGGTCCATTGGAAGCCCGTAGCGCGCAGGACGAAGCGCTGCTCGACTGGATGCAGCGATACCTGCAGCCATAGGCTTTCTGTAAGAAGAGCGGCACTGATGGCAAACCGTCAGCACAGGAACGTGAGGCATTCAGGCTGACCTATGGTGGTTTACACGCTGAGGCGGCTGCTCCTGATTGTCCCGACCCTGCTTGGGGTCTCGCTCGCCATCTTTGCCATCCTTGAGCTGGCGCCGGGGGACCCGCTTGCGGCTGTGGTCAGCGAGGAGTACGGCAACACGCCCGAGGACATTGAGCGAATCCGTGAGCAACTCCACCTGAACGACCCCGTGCACGTACAGTATCTCAACTTTCTCTGGGATGCCCTGCGCGGTGACCTCGGCAGGTCGTTCCGCGGCGGCAGTTCCGTCTTGAAGGACATTCTGGCCAGGCTGCCGAGCACCATCAACCTGGCCGCGGCGGGGTTGTTCGTAACGATGCTCCTCGGCATCTCCGCGGGCGTATTGGCGGCACTGTTTCGCGGCGCCGTACTCGACAAGCTGACGATGGTTTTTGCATTTGTCGGCGTGTCGATCCCGAGCGTTTATGCCTCGCTGCTTCTCTTGTTGATTTTCGCCGTAAAGTTGGGCTGGTTCAAGGTTGTCGGCGAAGAGGGCATCAAGGCCTTGATCCTGCCGGCGACGGCGATGGCGCTGATTCCGGCGGGTGTGTTGGCGCGGCTCACGCGCGCCAGCATGCTGGAAGTGATGGAGGAGGATTATGTCCGCACGGCCCGCGCCAAGGGCATCCGCGAGGCGCTGGTGACGGTAATGCACGTATTTCGAAACGCTCTGATTCCGATCGTAACCTACCTAGGGCTGCTGGCAGGCAGCTTGCTGTCGGGGCAGGTCTTTGTCGAGAACGTATTCGGACGACCGGGCCTCGGCCGGTTTCTGGTCGACTCGATCAGTGCGCGGGACTATCCCCAGATCAGGGGTGGAATTCTCTTCGTGGCGGCCGGCTACGTCTTCGTGAACCTGATCGTCGATCTCCTGTACGGTGTCATCGATCCGCGTATTACTTATGAATAGGGAGTGCCGTTGAAGATGGGCAGATTGCAGGCGGCAAACGGCACAGATAGGGGGTCGTTTGTTGACGAGATCGCACCTGGAGGGCCGGCTGCCGGCACCGAGAGCAGGTCGCCCTCGCGCAGGGTCGTCGCCAGATTCTTTCGCGATCCTCTGGCGGTAGCGGGACTGGTTATCATGGGCCTGATCGTTCTGCTTACCCTCGTTGCCCCCCAGCTTTACAGCTGGGAGGCGATTATCAATGTTTCCTACGAAACGAAACTGCTGGCTCCCAGCGCGGCGTTTCCATTCGGGACGGACAATCTGGGGCGCGATCAACTGGGCCGGGTGATCTGGGGCGGGCGGGAATCGCTGCGGGCCGGCTATCTTGTCGTGCTCATCGGGCTAGGCGGCGGCACGGTGCTGGGCCTGGTTTCAGGTTTCTCCGGCGGATGGGTCGACAATCTGATCCAGCGTGTCGTAGATGTTTTCCTGGCCATTCCCGGCATTCTGCTGGCGCTGAGCGTCGTCGGTGCGCTTGGGCCGGGTCTCGTCCAGGTGATGCTTGCCGTCGGCCTAGCCAACGTACCCGACTACACGCGGCTCATTCGCGGCTCTGTGCTTGAGGCGAAAGAGAACGAGTACGTGCGCGCTGCCCGCGTACTCGGCGCAAGCAACAGCCGCATCATGTTCCGACACATCCTGCCGAACGTCATCGGTCCCATACTGGTCTACGCTACGCTTGGACTGGGCATCGCGATCATGATAACCGCCGGACTGAGCTATCTCGGGTTGGGCGCGCAGCCGCCCTCGCCCGAATGGGGCGCAATGTTGAACCTGGGAAGAGAGTTCATGCGCCATGCCTGGTGGATGCCGGTCTTTCCCGGCATTGCCATCGTCATCGCGGTACTGTCGATTAACCTGATTGGGGATGGTCTGCAGGACGCGATCAACCCCAAACTGCGCAAGTAGCAGGCGGTTCAAGAAGCGTTCATTCTTCAGTCAATAGTAGAAGGAGGAGGCGCAAATGGAGCCAAGCTTGGCCGTGTTTCTTCCCGAATTTGGCTCACAAGGAACAGCACGACAACCAGGAGAAAGACGATGTCAAAGAGATTCTTGTTGGTCTTCACAGTAATGCTCGCGGTCCTGATGGCGGCGGCCTGTGTCCCGGTGGCTCCGTCCGGAATGCAGGATGAGGCCGCGGCCGATCCGATGATGGGCGGAACGCTGCGCATCGCCCTGCCGGCCGACATCACTTCGCTCGATTTGCACAAAACATCGCGCGGCGATGATGCGCTGGTCGTGGGGCAGTGGTTCAACGCGACACTGATCACCCAGAATTCAGACGGGGAGTTCATCCCCTATCTTGCTGAGAGCTGGGAGTTCTCAGAAGACGGTCTGACGTGGACTTTCCACCTGCGCGACGACGTGAAGTTCCACAACGGAGACGCGCTGACGGCGCACGACTTTGTCTGGACGTACGAGCGTGCGCTGGACCCCGACCTTGCTTCACCGGGGACCGGCAGACGTCTGAATGGAATGACGTTCGAGGCGCCGGACGACTACACGCTTGTCTTCAACTTCCCAACGCCGACGATCTCGCTGCTGCAATTCGTCACATGGGGCTATATGGCGCCGATGTCGCAACGGGCGGTGGAAGAGGGCGGCGCTGAATACGAACTGAATCCGGTCGGGACCGGCCCCTATAAGGTTGTCGACGTGCGGCCGGGCGAGGGACTTACGCTCGAGCGCTGGGACGAGTACAACTGGGGTCCGGCTTTCTTCGATGGAGCCAACACCGGTCCATACAACTTCGATGCCATCGAGTTCAGCATTTTGCCTGAAGAGGCAACCCGAGTTGCAGCCCTCGAAGCGGGTGACATTGACTTTGTGAACGGTGTCTCCAATCCGCTCGACGTGCCTATTCTCGAGGCCGCGGGCGTGGCAGTTCAGCAGGTGCCGTTCGGGCAGGTGCGGCTGGTCTACATGCAGAACCACGTGCCGCCGTTCGACGACGTGCGCGTCCGCCAGGCTCTCAACTACGCGGTGAACCGTGAGGAGATCACCCAGATCGTCACCGACGGGGCCGACCAGATCAGCCGCGGCCCGATCAGCCCGGGCATGGTGGGCTACGACGCCGCGACTGAGGAGGAGTGCGGTTATCACTTCGACCTGGACCGCGCCAAAGAGTTGATTCAGGAGGCGGGCTACAGCTATGGCGATGACGGCATGCTGGTCACGCCGGATGGCGAGCCCTTCAATCTGACGCTTACCGCCGAAACCGTGGACAGCGGCACCGCCTACGCCGAGGTCCTGCAGTCGATGTGGCGCGAACTGGGGGTTGCTATCGAGCTTGAAATCGTCGAGCCTTCGATCCTCTATCCGCGACTCACCGAACGGGACTACGAGGCCGGCTACGGCCGTCGCGGCGGCTGGACGAGCTACGACTACCTCTACGCGATCTACCACTCCAGCACCGGCCGCGATCTGCCCGGCTCGATGCGGTCCGCAGTCGATGATCCGATCACCGACGCGCTTCTGGAGAAGAACCGCGCGATGGCGATCGACAATCCGGAGCTGCAGGGTTCTATCAACGAACTGTACTGCCACATCGCGGCACAGTCCTTCTCCGTCTGGATCTCCGACGGCGTCTTCCGACCATCGGTGGGGCCGAGAGTTCACGGAGCAGTCGCCGGACCGGCGTTTGCGGGACGGCCCGTATTCTGGCCCAACGCATACATCGCCCCCGAAGATCGATAGTCTCTTTAGAGGAGGCGCGGGGCCCGACCCTGCGCCTCCCGTCTCTTCTTCATCGTTTGCATCCACAATGCGGCCCCAGCCGCCGGTTGCCATGCCGCCGATCCTTGAAGTGCGAGACCTCGTGACGCGGTTCGACACGGAAGACGGCGTCGTCCACGCCGTGAACGGCATCTCCTACACGCTGGATGAAGGCGAGTCGCTGGGCATCGTCGGCGAGAGCGGCTCGGGCAAGACGGTCAGCGTCCTGTCGCTGATGGGCCTGATCCCGCAGCCGCCGGGCCGGGTAGAGAGAGGACAGGTCCTTTTTGCAGACAACGACCTGCTCAAGCTGCCGGCGGACCAGCTGCGCGCCATTCGCGGGCGCGAAATCGCCATGATATTCCAGGACCCGATGACCTCGCTCAACCCGGTCCTCACGGTCGGATACCAGCTTGCCGAGATCATGCGGCCTCATCTCAACCTGGCGCCCGATGAGATTGAAGCGCGGACGGTCGACCTGCTGGAACTGGTCGGAATCCCCAATGCCGCCAGCCGGCGCAAGGACTTCCCGCACCAGTTTTCCGGCGGCCAGCGCCAGCGTATCATGATTGCCATGAGCCTGGCCTGCAACCCATCCGTCCTCATCGCCGACGAACCGACCACCGCGCTCGATGTCACGATTCAGGCGCAGATAATCGACCTTGTCAACAGGTTGCGTGAGCAGTTCGGCATGGCCACCATCTGGATCACCCATGATTTGGGCGTTGTCGCCGGGCTGGTCGACAGGGTGATCGTCATGTACGCCGGCTTTATCGTCGAGACCGCGGCGGTGCACGACCTCTACAAAAAAACCAGCCATCCATATACACTCGGCCTTCTGCAGTCGATTCCTTCCATCCATGCGACGATCGCGACCGACCGGTTGATTCCGATCGAGGGCGCGCCGCCCGACCTGCTGCAGGAGCCGGTCCACTGCCCCTTCGCGCCCCGCTGCCAGTTCGCAGTCGACCAATGCTGGCAGGAGATTCCCCCACTGCAGGGCGTGGCACCCGGACATTTCGCAGCCTGCTGGCGCTGGGAGGAGGTGCGAACGGCGGGGGCGGCGTCATGACGGAACAAGCGCGCCGCGAGGTCCTGGTTGAAGTGCGCGACCTGAAGAAGCATTTCCCGGTGCGACGAGGCATCCTGCGCCGCGAGATCGGCGCGATCAGGGCTGTTGACGGTGTCTCCTTCGACGTCTACCGGGGCGAAACGCTGGGCCTGGTCGGCGAATCAGGCGGCGGTAAGTCGACAACAGGGTGGACGATCATCCGCGACCTGGAACCGACCGCCGGCACCGTGCGCTTCGAGGGCCAGGACCTGGCATCGCTGACGCACGCCGAGATGCGCAGGATGCGCCGCAACATTCAGATGATCTTTCAGGACCCGTACGCCTCGCTCAACCCCCGTATGACCGTAGGCAGCATTGTTGGCGAACCGCTGGAAGTTCATCAGATCGGTGCAGGAGGCGAGCGCCGTGCGCGCGTCCGCGAACTGCTGGAAATCGTCGGACTCAATCCGGGTTTTGTCAATCGATACCCGCATGAGTTCTCCGGAGGTCAGCGCCAGCGCGTCGGCATCGCGCGCGCCCTGGCGACCAATCCGACGTTCGTCGTGGCCGACGAGCCAATCTCGGCCCTCGATGTCTCGATCCAGGCCCAGGTCGTCAACCTGATGTGGGACCTGAAAAACGAGTTCGGTCTCACCTACCTGTTCATCGCCCATGATCTTTCGATGGTACGCTATATCAGCGACCGAGTCGCCGTGATGTATCTCGGCCGCGTGGTGGAGATGGGGCAGACTGAAGATGTTTACGCACGTTCGCTGCATCCGTACACGCAGGCGCTGGTATCGGCTGTGCCCGTCGCCGATCCGGAGGTGGAAACGGGACGGCAGCGCATCATTCTCGAGGGCGACGTGCCCAATCCGGCCGACCCTCCGGCCGGCTGCCACTTTCACCCCCGCTGCGTTCACGCGACAGACATTTGCCGCAGCGACGAGCCTGAATTTCGCGATCTCGGCCAGGAAGCAGAGCACTGGGTCGCCTGCCACCACGCAGAGTCGGTAGCGATCGGGGTCGGTTTCCAATAGGCAGTTCGCTTGGACAACCAACTGCCGCCGGCCCGCCAATGCAGCAGCCGCGGCTGGCCTCTTTCCGGGCGGCGGATGCCCACCCTATCGAATTGAGAATTCGTACGAAGGGTCTGTCGCGGCGCGCGCGAGGCGTCCGCCCAGGTCGCGTGTCGTCTGGATCAACGCGTCGAGAGTGGCCGCAAAGAGCGGATAGGAGAGGGCCTCGATTGGGAGATCAGCCTGGAGGGCGACGTCACCGTCGCGGTCGAGGGCAAACCGGACCAGACGCAAAGACTGGTTGAGGCGTAACAGGAGCGGGCCAAGCGCCTGTCTGCACTCCGGGGCGGGCGTCGGCGTCAGAGGGCTGACGGCGAAGTGCAGCCATTCTTCCCCGGCCGCAACGTACAGGTCAAACTCATCATCATCTTCGTCAGCGAAGCTGCTGCGCCAGACGTCTTCAGCGACCACCTCGTATCCCCATTCGTAGCGCTCAAACAGGGCTGGAATGTCCACTGCCTCTCACCTTGCAGACGGCCGGGTCCGGCAGAGTACTATCGAAGCGGAGTAGGCTTTCTTCGCTACCGGGTGTCGTCATTCGCCCAGAGTACGGCGGCGCCTTCCCAGGTGGCGAAGGCGGGAGCGTGGGTGGTCGACGGCTTGGTAGATTTCGTCGGCTGATAGGCCGGTAGCCTCTTCGAGGTCCATCATGGTGCGGAAGGAGGCGTCGTTCAGTTCCAGCAGCCTTTCCCGCTCGAATTCGCTTACTTTGTGGCCGATAAGGGTTGCTTCCGTATCCTCAAGGAGTCTGCTACGGCACTCCAGGCAGATCCACGTATGACCGATAAGAATAAGGAAATCTCTGACCCTGGTGTTCTGCATGCGGAATCTCCCGGTAGCTCCTCTCTTTTTGCTGCTTTCTGTGCCGGTCGGTCGGTGGGGGAAGGCCGAGGCAGGTTGGCGATGCATTGGCGGTCCGACGTGCCGCCCAATCTAAGGCGAAAGCTCGGCCGCCGGCACAGCATCGAAGGCCGCGTGCTCGACCAGGCCCGCGTTTTCGACCGGCCAGATTGCCAGCCACGCCTTGCCGATTACGAACTCCTGCGGCAGCTGCCCCCACGTACGTGTATCGGACGAGGCCGGCCGGTTGTCTCCTAAAACGTAGAGGTTCCCGGGTTCGACGATCTGCGCAGAGATGTTGCGCGTCATTGGAATCTGGTCAAACGGTTCATCCACGGGCAGGCCGTTCAGATAGAGAACGCCCTCAAGTATTTCAATTGTGTCCCCCGGCAGCCCTATGATCCGCTTGATATAGTCCTGGGTGGGGTTATTTGGATAGTGGAAGACGATTACATCACCGCGTTCATGATCGCTCAGGCGGTAGGCGAGCTTGTTAACGAGCAGATATTGCCCGTGGTGGAAGTTCGGCTCCATCGACTGGCCTTCGATGCGGTAGTTCTGGACGAGGCTGCGGATGACCAGAAAAATGAGGACCGCCAGGATCACCGTTTCCAGCGTTTCCCGCAGGAGCGACTTGAGTTCTATGCCATCTTCGTCCTGCTCTTCGCCTGCAGGGGCGGCCCCGCGATCGCTCAGGCCGCCCAGGGGGACCGCGCCGCCGGTCGGAACGGCGGTGGCAATCGTCTTCGCGCCTGGAAGGGCCGGCTCGGCGGCCTGATCGCTTGTCGGTCGGGACAGTATGGGTTCCGGGGAGGTCGCGACGCCTTCAGGGGGCTCGGCCGCGCCGGAAACAGACCGCGCTGGCAGGTCGGCTTCCATCTCCGACGCTTTCGGCTTTGCTTGATCGTCGTGCAACGGTTTGGGTCCGATTTCGTGGCGTAGTGCGACTGTGAACGGTCAGGCAGATTAAGAAATTATATCATTCGACACGAATTGAAAACAAGCGAGGCAGACGGGCGGCCATCACTGACACATGAGAAATTGAGTTTGGTTCTCGGACCGATCGTTTCTCTGTTTATCAGGCGAGACGTCTACAGCTGGACCTTGAGACGCTTCATCTTTACTGCCCCTTTCCCCCGGGACTATGTCAATTATCCCAAATGAATAACCCAATTATCCCAAATCAGCCGGCTATCTGAGAATGTAACGCGTTCCCCGTTTGTCACCTATTTTGAGAAGCAGCTTCTTGTCGACAAGGTCAGCCAGGTCCAGCCGCAGCGTTTCCGCGCCGACATGAGAGCACAACTGTCTGTAGTCGCGGTTGGTAATGCTGCCGCTGGTCTGCACATGCTGCATCGCCTTCAACTGGCGCTCGTTCATGTGCTGCTCCCATTCAGGGATGATCTTCGCCAGGTCGCGGCTGTTCTGCAGCGTTACCGAGAAACGATGGCTTCTCGCATCAAAGGTCGGTGGCGGATGGCCCGCGGCCAGCATCTCCTCGATCATCCGGTCGACGCCCAAGCCGAGCTCCTCGATGTATCCCCATTGGTACAAGCCATTGACGATGCGGGGATTGCGGCTGTAGTGCTCCTCGACGATGTTGTCGACTGTAATATAGGCCGGCAGTCCGCCCGGACTGGTTATCTCCAGACGGTCGGCACGCATGTGGATTTCGACGCTGCTTCCCCGCAGACGATAGTCGCGGTGGCAGACCGCATTTACCAGCGCTTCACGTACGGCAAATGGCGGATATTCGGTCCGGTCTTCGCGTTGCAGGCCCTGAACGACAGCTTTCTTGTCCATCTCCTCCCAGATCACCCGCCAGCCACGCTCAACGATACGTGCGAGCGGACCCGTGATTTCCTCGCGCCGGCCATAACCGAACGAGCCGGCCGCGCCGCCCAGCGGCAGCCCCTCGGCCGCACGCTCGCCGGCGCCCTGTGCGGCCCGCTGCACTTTCGACATGTTGTCGTCGAACTTTACGAAAACCGCCCGGCTCTGGGGCAAAAAGAGTTGCGGCTCACTACCGAACAACAACATCCCGCTAATCGTCGGCACGCCGTCTTCGCCAACCGCGCCGATCTGTTGCAGCAGCCTGTTCTTGGGCAGCAGCGTACCGCGCGGGTTGCGCTGCTGACGTCGTTCAAGGTATTCGTCGATGACGTCTTCGTCGAGGTCCTGCCTGACCGCGCCGGGGACCACATCGGTCTCGAACTCGCCCATCGAACGGTTGGCAACCAGCAACTGCAGCTCGGCCGGGCTGAGCGGACGGTTCTCGCGGCTGTGGCGGACGAGGGCGCGGCCGTCGCGGAGAACATGAAGCTCGCTGCTGCGTTCGACCCGCAGCAGTACGACCGGTCCGCCCTGCGTTTCCGCTTGCTGCCACTCGGTAGGCATCGCCGGGCGGCACAGCGTCAATGCGGCGCGCAACGTACCTTCGGCCTCCTCGTCTGCCAGCAGTTCGCCCGGCAAGCCGCCGGCGTCGACGCCCAGCACGACCGTTCCGCCGTCACCGTTGGCGAAGGCGACAAGCGTCTCGGCCAGCTTCTCTGGATCGGGGCTGGGGAGGAAAGCGAGTCTGGCGCCGGGTCCTTCGTTCAGCAAAGTGCGCAGTTCTGTCATCGGTAGCATTGCCGGGTTAGTCGTCCGCCGGGAGCGGAGTTGGGCTGGTGACGGCCGCGGCCGGATCGCTGCCATTTGATTCCACGCCGTCGACCCCGCGTGTCAGGTCCTCGTGCCTCAGCACTGCCAGCGCCGCCACAGTATCGCCCTCGTCCAGATTGACGATGCGAACGCCGCGCGTGGCGCGGCCGATGAGGCTGATTCCAGAGACCGGCGTGCGCAACATGATGCCGTTGCCGGTAATTACGGTAATCTGATCCTTGTGGTCAACCACGCGGGCCGCGACTATCGGGCCGACTTCCTCCAGCCTGGTGTGGTCAGTGGTCCACACACCTTGCGTATATCGGCCTTTCTGAGGGTATTCGCTCAGGCGGACGCGCTTGCCGCAGCCCAACTCGTGCAGCACGACCAGGTCCGCGTCAGGCTGGACAACGTCGAACCCGGCAACGAGGTCACGGCGCAGAAGGCGCATCGCCCAAACGCCGGCCGCTGCACGCCCCATCGCTCGTACGCGGTCCTCGTGCATGCGCAGTGCCTTGCCTCCGCGCGTCACGACGATAAATTCCTGGTTCCCGTCAGTCAGCTGAGCCCACTCCAACGAATCGTCCGCGTCCAGATTCATCGCAATCAGTCCGCTGGGACGCACATGTGAAAAGGCGCTGGCCTGCACCCGCTTGATCCGTCCCTTGCGCGTCAACAGTGTAATGTACTCCGCTTGATCGAAGTCAGCGGTCGTCAGCATCGCAGTCACTTCTTCTTCGTGCTGCAGCGTCAGCACATTGGCAATGTGCGCGCCCTTGGCCGTCCGGCCGCCCTCCGGCAGCTCGTAAACGCGGCTGCCGTAGACCCGGCCCTTGTTCGTGAAGAAAAGAATGTGGTCCAGGGTCCGGGCAAAGCGCAAATCCATCACCTCGTCCTCGCCGCGTGTCGTCATCCCCTTGACGCCGCGCCCTCCGCGGCCCTGCGACCGAAAGACCTCCGCCGCCATGTATTTTATATAAGCGTTTGCGCTGAAGCTGATCAGTACATTTTCTTGCGGAATCAGGTCCTCATCGCTGAAGTCGCCGCTGGCGTGACGCACGATCGAGGTGCGCCGCTCGTCGCCGAACTTCTCCTTCAATTCAACGATGTCTTCCCGGATCAGGCCACGAATTTTGTGCGGGTTGGCCAGCAAGTCCTCCAGGTACCCGATCCGCTCCATCACCTCCTGGTACTCGTCTTCGATCTTCTGGCGTTCGAGCGCGGCCAGCCGCCGCAGCTGCAGGTCCAGGATGGCCTGCGCCTGGACCACACTGAGATTGAACAGTTCAACCAGCTGCGTGCGCGCATGCTCGGCGCTCTCCGAATTGCGGATCGTCGCGATCACTCGGTCGAGGAATTGGAGGGCAATGCGCAGCCCCTCCAGAATGTGCGCACGCTCGCGCTGCTTGTTCAGGTCGAACTCGGTACGCCGCGTGATCACCTCAAAGCGGTGATCGATGTAGATCAGCAGCGCGCGGCGCAGGCCCAGCGTTACCGGCCGCCCGTTCAGTAGCGACAGGGCGTTGACGCTGAAGGTGGACTGCAGCGGCGTGAACTTGAAAAGCCGGTTCTGCTCCTTTTTGGGCGATGCCCCCCGCTTGAGCTCGATAACGATGCGCATGCCGCTGCGGTCGCTCTCATCGCGCAGGTCGCTGATCCCGTCGAGCCGGCCGGAGCGCGCCAGCTCGGCGACCCGCTCAATCAACGTCGTCTTGTTGACCTGGTAGGGGATTTCGTTCACGATGATTTGGAAGCGTCCGTTGTCGGTCTCCTCGATCTCGGTGCGCGCGCGCACGAGCACGCGGCCGCGGCCCGTCGCGAAGGCCTGCCGCACCCCCTCCGTACCCAGGATCTCTCCGCCGGTCGGAAAGTCCGGGCCCTTCACCATCTCCATCAACTCATCGAGCCCGATCAGCTCGCGACGCTCCCAGTTGTCGATCACGTGCGCGACGGCATCGCAGATTTCGCTCAGATTGTGCGGCGGTATGTTTGTGGCCATGCCAACGGCGATGCCGCTCGAGCCGTTGACCAGCATGCTTGGCACCTTGCCGGGTAGGACGAGCGGCTCTTCGAGGCTGTCGTCGAAATTCGGGCCCCAGTCGACCGTGTCCATCTCGATGTCCTGGAGCATCATTTCGGTCAGCTGCGCCAGCCTGGCCTCGGTGTAGCGCATCGCGGCCGGGCTGTCACCGTCGATCGAGCCGAAATTGCCCTGCCCGTCCACCAGCGGATAGCGCAGGCTGAACTCCTGCGCCATCCGGGCGAGCGCATCGTATACCGCCTGATCGTTGTGGGGATGATACTTGCCCAGCACTTCGCCCACGATGCGGGCCGACTTCTTATAGCCGGAATTGGCGCGCAGGCCCATATCGTGCATCGCGTAGAGGATGCGCCGGTGGACGGGTTTGAGGCCGTCGCGGGCGTCCGGCAGGGCGCGGGCGACGATGACGCTGACCGCATAGTCGAGAAATGCCGTCCGCATCTCGTTTTCGATAGAAACTTCCTCGACGCTCTGCGCGAAGTATCCGTTGCCGTTCGACCCGTTCGGGGACGGGACATTGGCCGGCAGATTACCCAAACCTTCGTCCTCAGGGGAAGCGTCGTCAGTGCCGTTTGGATCGCTCATTCACCATCTCCTGCTGCTACAGTACTCCAGGGAAACTCTCTCCCCTCGCATTCGTCGGGAGAACCCTGGACCCTCGAAACAGTTCGCCTTCAAGCCACTTGGGCGTCAATATCAGGCGGAAACCAACCGGCCGCGCAGTCCAAGTCAGGCCCTTCAAGCCGGGGCATTTGCAACAGTTCCCAAGCCTTACAATTATACCCGAAACCGCCAATTTTGGCTAACGGGAAGGCGCCCTCAACGCCTGCATCCATTGCGCCGAACAACGCTTTCCTGCCCCTCCTCCCAGGGCTTCTATAGGGCGCTGCAGGCCGGCGATCTTCGCTGTGCAGCACCTCCCCACCTGGTGGAAATCGGCACGCGGACCTGCACCAAAGAGTGCTTTTGGCCGTCCGCTCGCCGCCTCGATAAGGATGGCCGCCGAAATGACTATCCCGAGCGGAAAACACCGCCCTGGGACCCGATGGGGTCTCCTTCCTGACTCTAGCCCTCCTGGAGCGTCCTGTCTCTTCGCGCTCTTTCGTGTCCTTTCGTGGATCTCCATCCACCCAACCTCTGGCAGCTGCGAACAAGCACGCGACAGTCCTCGACAGAACGAAAAGAGACAGGACCAGAGTCCTGTCTCTCGATCTTCGTATAGGCAACGTGGGGAGGCCGTCAAATATGGCCGTTCAGGTTACTCCTCCTCCTCGGAATCCCCGCCCGAGCCATCCTCCGACGCCTCCCCGATTAGGTCAGACGCGGCCTCCTCTTCCTGAAGGCCCTGGGCCGCGGCTTCGCGGTCCTTCTCTCGCTGTTCAGCGTCGGCCCAGTTCTCGCCTTCGCGCACTACCGCGACTGCAAAGGAGGCCTCCACTTCCGGCATCAACCTTATTGTCACGTCGTACAGACCAAGATCACGGATAGAAGCGCCCAGCATGATTCGTCTGCGGTCCACCTCAAACTCCACCGCCTCAGTGAGATGTTCAGCGATGTCGGAGGTCGTGATCGAACCGTACAGCCTGTCATTGTCGCCCGCCCGCACCTCGAACAGCAGCTGCTGACCGCTGAGGATTTGCGCCTGCGCTTCGGCGTTCGAGAGTTCTTGCGCCCGTCTGCGAATCGCCATCTGCCGAATCTCCTCGGCCTGCTTGAGCGCGCCCTTGGTCGCAACAATCGCCTCCCTGCGCGGGATCAGGTAGTTGCGGGCATAGCCCCTGGCCACCGAGTGAACTTCGCCGGCCAGCCCCAGGCTGGGGATATCTTCCGTCAGAAGTACTTTCATGCGTGCCATCGTTTCTCTCTTCCTTCGATTCTCAAGCGGCCGTCAGCGGGACCCGCCCCTTACCCATCTTTGCCGGACAACTGCGCCGAAATCCACGCGCGTTCCCACCTATGGGCTGGTACGTTTTGCTCCCGACATGAACAGTCGCTGGTTCCTGTAGCTAAGCCAGGGTATGAACTGTATACTACAAAGCGCCATTGTACACCGGTTGCGGCGCGCCCGGCAAATCCTGCAGGGTCAGGCTGCGCGCCCGAACGGCTCTCGCGATACTGCGCGGAATCCCTTCCAATGTGGTCCGCGAGCTCGTCAGGTCTGACAGAAGGCGCAGGGCTGAGCTGAGCGCAGGCACACGCCGACAACCGAGGGAGAGCGTAAAATGAAAAAGGAAAAGCTGCTAATCGTTGAGGACGAATGGGCCGTCGCCAGGGGGCTGGTCTACGCGCTCGAGGCCGAGGGCTACGACGTATCCTGGGCCAGTACAGGCGCGGAGGCGCTCGAGCTGACGCGACGCGAGCAGCCCGCCCTGATCACGCTCGACCTGCGCCTGCCGGACATGAGCGGCTACGATGTCTGCCGCGCACTCCGCAGCGAGAATTTCCGCCAACCGGTCCTGATGCTGACCGCAAAAGACGAAGAACTGGACAAAGTGTTGGGCCTTGAGCTGGGCGCCGACGACTATGTCGTAAAGCCCTACAGCCTGCGCGAGTTGACCTCCCGCATCCGCGCCCTGCTCCGCCGGGCCTACGGCGACCTGGCCGCGGCCGCGGAGGACGACGTCCAACGCATCGGTGACCTGGAAATCGACCTAACGCGCATGGTAGTCAGGGCAGGGGGCGGCGCAATCGACCTGACCCCGATCGAGTTCCGGCTGCTGCGCTATCTCTCGGCGCGGCCGAATGTGCCGGTCAGCCGCAGCGGCCTCATGGAGGCGGTTTGGGGTTACGAGAGTGATGTCAGCAGCGACCGCACGGTTGACGTCCACATTCGCCACCTGCGGCAGAAGATCGAGCGCGACCCGGCCAATCCGACCCGCATCGTGACCGTGCGGGGGGTCGGCTACAAGCTGCAAGGATGAGCTCTGTCGCAGATTGAGAAATGCAAGACCTGGCTAAGCCCTTTGTCATTACGCGTCCTTCGACATTCCTCCCCGATGTTATGAAACCTTCATTGAAAGGCAACAGAGCTTTCAAATCGGGGCGCTACACTGATAGTCGTAGCACTGAATTCCAACCGAAGTGTAGCGAACAATCAGGAGGAAGAGATGAATCGCTTAAAGCAAAAGGGAAGCTGGGCCATTGCGATTGGCGCCCGCCAGAAAAACGTCTGGATCGTGCTCGCCGCGCTGCTGGCGCTGCTGGCGGCGAGCGTGCCCGTATCCGCCGCCACCGCAGAGGAACGAATCAAGCCGGAGCCGGGCGTTCTGATCACGGCCGTGGTCGACGCGATGCCGGCAGCAGAGGCCGGCCTTGCCCGCGGGGACATTCTGCTGGCTATCGACGGCGACAGGGTCAATACCGCGGCCGAGCTGCAGAAAGTGGTGCTGATGCAGGACCCCGGCGACACGCTCGAGCTGACGGTAAAGCGCGGCGACGAGGAGTTGACGCTCTCCGTCACGCTGGCCGATCACGACGGCTATCCGGTCCTCGGCGTGGCCGCCCATGTTGACCGCGGCGATCGCATGTCGCCTCAGCGCGGGCGCCCTGGCTGGATGCCAGGCCACAGCCGCGCCTTTGGGATGGAGCGCGGCAGGGGCATGTACGCCTTCCCATTCAATGACGTTGACGGCGCCGCAGTCATCGAACTGCTCGAGGGCGGCCCGGCTGCCGCCGCCGGTCTGCAGGCCGGAGACGTCATTACCGCCGTGGACGACAACGAAATCGGCGGGCTGAACGACCTGGCGCAGGCCGCTGCCGACTACAGCCCTGGCGATGAAGTTATGCTGACGGTCGAGCGCGACGGAGAAACGCTCGAGCTGACCGTGACGCTCGGTGCCCACCCGGACGACGACGAGAAAGCCTTCCTAGGCGTCCGCATTATGCCCGCCGGCGAGTACCGGCTGCACAGCAACGGACGCGGCCCCGGTCGCGGCGAACAGTTCCGCTTCGGCTTTCCCCGCGGTCTGCATTTCGGCGGCCCCTTTGCATGGATGAACGTCGAAGGCGCCCTCGTCATGGGTGTCCAGGATGAGGGCCCCGCCGCCGGCGCGGCGCTGCAGATGGGCGACGTGATTACCGCCGTCGACGAGATCGCGATCGGCGGTTTCGAGGCTCTGGTCGAGGCGCTGGCCGCCTACAGCCCCGGCGATGAAGTCGAGCTGACCATCGAACGCGACGGCGAGCAGATGACTGCCACAGTGGCGCTCGGCGCCCACCCGGATGACGAGGACAGGGCCTACCTCGGCCTGATGATTATGCCTCTCGAGCGCTTCCGCATGCAGATGCAGGAAGAGATGCACGAAGAGTCGCACGACGGCGAGGAACAGGCCCGCCAGAGCGGTCCCAAGGCGGACCAGGACTCCTAGTCCGTATGCCATCCTGAGGCTGCCGGCTTCACTCGAGACGGGCGAGCACAAGGGAGTGTTCCCTCCGCCGACGCCGGCGCCGTCACAATAGTCGTACCCCGCTCTCCGGCCGCCCGTCGCACCGGAGAGCGGGCCTTGCCAGGAGAGTCCGGCGCCATGAGGGGGAAGTGCTGAGCAGTTTCGAACGAGCTCGGACGGCAAAAATGGGGGAGGACAGATGTACCACTCGATTCGCTGGCGACTGATTTTCAGCTACTCCGCGCTCACCCTGCTCACGATCGTACTGATAGGCATCGTCGCGGTTTCCCTGGTCACCGGCTACATGGCCTCGCGCGAAAACGAGACGCTGACCGTGAATGCCGAGGCAGTGGCGCGAATGGCGGGGCCGCTCCTCCTTCCCCCTTCCCCGCCCGCCCGCCTGCAGCAGCTTGCCATAACCTCCAGCTTCCTCACCAACACTGATCTGCAAATCCTCGATCTAGGCAGGCATGTCCTGGCCGACTCGCAGCTTGAACCGGCCGGACCGGATTCGGCGCGCGCGACCTTGAGCATGATGCAGGAGATGCCGCGCGGCGCATGGGACTCGCTCCAGACCGGTCTTGTCGGTCCTTTCATTATTGTTTCAGGACGAGGCCATCCACGCGGTATGTTCGCTCTGAATGTAGACAGAGACAGTCTCCACAATGTCGTGACTGCATTCTCGGTCGCAAGACGACCCGGCCCGTGGGGAGGGCAGCTGATCATTGAGGAGTCGACCATAGCCGCATCCGGAGAGAGAGCTCACGCTCCGGCCGAGGCTGGACAGCCGGACCGACGCCTCTCCCAGCGGCTGTGGCACATGCTATTCGGCGATGCCCACCACTCGACGGAATCGGGCCCGGCCGGACCGGCCGTCACCGTGCCCGTCCGCTTCAACGAGCAGGTTGTCGGCTACGTGCAGATGACCAACAGGTTCCCCTTCTCCGCCGAGCCGCTGCAGGCGATCCGGCGATCGCTGCTCGCGGCCGGTCTGGGCGCAGTCCTCGTGGCCGTCCTCCTGGGCTACCTCATGAGCCGCACGTTGACCGCGCCGCTGATGACCCTCCAGGGCGCGGCCCAGAGAATGGAGGAGGGCGACCTGACCGTCAGGGCGCCCGAAACAGGCGGCGAAATCGGTGACCTGTCCCGCCGCTTCAACCGTATGGCCGCACGCCTCCAGGCCACTTTCGCCGACCTTGCAGCCGAACGCGACGCCCTGCGCCGTTTCATCGCCGACGCCTCCCACGAGCTGCGTACGCCCCTGACCGCGCTGCGCCAGTTCGTCGAGCTCCTGCAGGGGCAGGCCGGCGGTGAGCCTGACACGCGCGCCGACTTCCTTGGCGAGAGCCAGCGCCAGCTCGACCGCCTGCAGTGGATAACGGGCCATCTGCTCGACCTCTCCCGCCTTGATGGCGGTGTGGCTTCGCTCGACATCGCCTCCCACGACGCCGCCGACCTGCTCGAAAGCGCACTGGCCCCTTTCCGGCCTCTCGCCGATGAGAGAGAGGTCGAACTGAGGCTCCGGATTGCCGAAGACCTCGATGCCATCGATTGCGACAGGGCAAGCCTGGAGATGGCGCTGGCCAATCTGCTCGACAACGCCTTGAAACACACGCCCTCAGGCGGGACTGTGGAGCTGGCCGGGAGCGAGGAAGCCGGCAGTACGCTCCTCGCCGTCTCCGACACAGGGCCAGGCATTGACCCGGCCGACCGGGATCGCGTGTTTGAGCGTTTCTACCGCGGTCAGGCCAGCGGCCAGCAACCGGGGTCCGGGTTGGGGCTCGCTATCGTCAAGAGCGCGGCCGAAGCGCACGGCGGCAGCGTGCGCCTGGAGGGCGATTCAGGCGCAACGTTCGTCATCGAGATCCCCTCCGCCCGCGCGTGAACGCAGCCGGCCCCAAGAGGTTGCGCCTCGCCCGCGCAGTCCGGCAGTAACCTTGCTCCGAGACCATTTCGCATAGAATGCCAATCAAAAAAGGCCTGGCGCACGCATCAGCGCCAGACCACTCCTTCACTCTTTTGCGATCTGCCCAGACCGTCAGCCTCCTGCGAGGACATTTCCGGCCCTGCGCGCAGTCGGCGGCACGCCCCGCTCTCAGACTTCGCCGCCAGACTCAGGCCGATTCCGCCTCTCCGCTCTGCCGGCCGTTCTCCACCAGGCTCGTGTCCTGGTACTTTTTGCCTTCCTCGATCAACATCACCGGGATGCCGTTGCGGATCGGATAACGGTAACCGTTGCGAGGGTTGAGCAGGAACTTCCTGTCATCCATCAGCTGCAGCGTACCTTTGTCCTGCGGATCGACCAGGATCTCCAGCAGCTGCGGGCTCACTTCCCCGCCCAGAGGCGCGTCCTCAAGCGGCGTCACCGGTGTCTCCGGCAGCACGCCCGTGCCGCTCCCTTCCGCCTGCGGCCCTCCGAGCGCCTGCTTGATCACATATATAACGCCGGCGGCAAAGCCGACGAAGAATAGAAACTTAAGCAGCTTTTTCATCGCGCGCCTCCCTTCAACGGGTCAGTATCAGGTCACATTTCATTGGTGAATGGTAGCATACGCGCCACCTCCACGAAAATCCAAGCCGGCAATGGGTACAGCCCACATTTTGGGCGGGATTCGTCGGGCGTGGTGTTCAGGCCAGCGGTGGCTTAAGTTGCCGAGACTCGAATGGCAGTGGATAGTGGCCAACGGCTGCAGGGGGCGGTGGGGCTGGTCGAACGCGCGATCGGATGGCTACGTGCACACCTGGCGGCATTGTGTTCGCGGCGCGAAAGTGGCTGCCAAATGAGGCATAGGAGCGATTTCCCCAATTCTGGACTGCACTCCCCGATCCTTGCCAGTATGCTTTCTCTGCTGTATAGTCCTATCATTGCCCGGCCCGCTTGTATCCTTGATGCGGAGCCGGCATATTTGGAGTGGAGTGCGGCGCAGGGAAAGTAATATGACAACGGGTGCGACCGGAGCAGAGGAGCCCTTGCAGCCCGGAGGCGACTCGTTCTCCCAGGCGCAAAGCGCGGCCGAACGCGCGGTACGATACGTCGCCAACGCCGAGTTCAACCAGGCCGTCCTCTTTTTTCAGGACGGCAGCTACCTGCAGTTCGAGCACAAGGGCCGTGAGAGCCGCTGGGCCAAAGCCTCGGCCAACCCGTCTCAGGCGGACCTCGCCTGCCGTTCGATGAGCCACTTTCGGCTTAATGCGCTCCACTTGCAGCTCTATTTTGAAGACGGCAGCGACGTCGAATTCACGGTTTAATTGTCAAGTGCCGCAGGAATCATTGGAGGTTGCCAGATGGCCCGGATAGACGAAGACGTTGAATTCCAGAGTTGGATTGTCGCCCTGCGCAGCGGGATTCTGAACGAAGTTCAGCTCCAGATGTTGCAGTTGTTGATTGACGAAGGCAAGGCAAAAGACCTCGAAGGCGCTGCCCGCTATCTCGATTGGCGCAACTCTGTCATGGACCCGACCGAACACTTCTACGGACATTAGGCCCCCGCCACGAGTCCCAGGGGCGGACCTTTTGCCCGCCCGCCTCAAAGTTCCTTCCCACCGGCAACTGGCAACCGGCTACTGACCACCGGCAACTGGCCGCTGCAGCTCCCATGAGTGCGCCTCTCAAACAAAAAACAGCGAGCGGAAGCTAAGTTCCACTCGCTGTTCCAGTACCGAACCCGGTCGGCTACTCTTCGAAGTCTTCAGGATACAACGTGACCTGAATGTAGCGGTCCACCCGCAGATACTCCAGCGCCGCCGCCTTGATGTCGGCCACGGTCACCGCCTCCGCCCGGCTTTCCGCTACCTCCAGGTCAACCAGGTTGGCCAACTCCACGCCCTCTTCCGTGGCGTAGTACTCAATCACATTCAGCCAGAAGCTGTTCTGCTCCAGCTGCTCCTCCCGCTGCCGCACATACTGCACTTGGGCCGCGTCCAGCAGGTCCTCCCTTGGCCCGTCATTGTGCAGTCCGGTGATCAGCGCGAACAGCGCCCCCACCAGTTCCTCCACGCGCCCGGGGTCACTGCCGAAGTAGACCGAGACCTCGAACAGACCGTCTGGATGGGGGACCGTATTCGCCGAGGCGCCGTACGCATAGACGCCGCCCCGCTCCTCGCGCAGGTCCTCGCGCATCAGCGTGTCCAGGATCGTCGCCAGCATGCGCAGCTTCAGCCTCGTGTCCAGCGTGTCCTCCGCAGGTCCCGTGAACAGCATCGAAGTGATGCTCTGCTCCTCCTGCCCGCGGTAGACCGGCGACACTACAACGCCCGTGGGCGGGTCCGGCGCCACGTCCAGCCAGGTTTCGTCGCGGCCCGTTGAGGGCAGGTTGCCCAGGTAGCGCTGCGACCAGTCGACCATCTGCTCGATGTCGATGTTGCCGACGAAGACGAACGTGAAATCGCTGAAGTCCGCGAACCGCTCCTCGTATATCTCGAATGCGCGCTCCAGGTCCAGCGAATCAATGATCTCCAGCGTCGGCACATTGCGGCGCACCGAATCGCCGTGCCGCGCCTCGATGAACGCATCCGTCAGCGCGCTGCGGGGGTCCAGCTCCCGGTTGCGCAACGATTCCGTGTACTGGTCCTTCAGCGTCGCGAAGGCGTCGTCATCCGCGTTCGCGGCGGTGCCGTAGAGATAGACCAGCTGGAATAGCGTCTCGATATGTTCCCTGCCCGAATGGCCGTGGAACCCTTCATCCAGCTCGCCAATGTACGGGTTGACCCCGACCGACTGGTCTGCCAGCAGCCGCTGCAGCGCGGCATAGCTCACGTCGCCGACCGCGCTCTGGCTGACGATGCTGTCGATGAAGTCGGCTTCAGGATAGTCCTCATCGCTTACCAGCGACGAGCCGCCCGGGCTGGTCGCGCTGAACAGCACCTCTTCCTCCTTGAAATCGGTTGCCTTCAGCAGCACACGCACGCCGTTCGCCAGCGTCAAGTCGGTGATACCGTATGTTTCATCGGTTTCGCGCGAGACGACTGCGACCGGCTCCGGGATCTCAGTCAACAGCTCGGTAACCGCTTCGATATCCTCGTAGGCATCGACCTGCTTGGCCTGCAGTCCGTCGATAACGGCCGCCAGCTCATCTTGGGTCGGCAGCGTGTCAGCCTCCGGCTCCGGCCCTATGATCATGACCGACCGGTTGCTGCCGCCCACGTACTGCTCGGCTTTCAGGTTCACGTCCTCGGGCGAGATGTCGGGCAGCAGCCGCTCCACCAGCCGGTACTCGAACTCGATGCCCGGTACGCCCTCGTTCTCCAGGTAATTGCGGCTGTACTCCCTCGCCAACGAGAAGCTGTTCAGGTTGTCCCGATCATTGTACAGCCGCAGATAGTCGTTCAGCAGGTCCGACTTGGCCCGCTCCAGCTCGGCGGCAGTAAAGCCGTGCCGCCGTACCCTCTCCACCTCGGTCAGGGCCGCGTCAAGGCTGGAGGCCACCTGGCCCTGCCGTGCCTGTACGTCCACGATCTGATAGTTGACACCCCGGATCAGCTGGCCCTCGTTGACCGCGGCCCCCAGGAAGGGTGAATCGGCCTCTCTGGCGATGTCGCCGAGACGGAAATTCAGCATCCTGTAGAACAGTCTGCCAAGGAGCAGGTCGCGGTAAACGCCGACCGTGTTCAAGTCCTCCGCCGCCTGCCGGTAGATGATCCAGCTGAGCGTCCGTGGGAATTCGGGATCGGTGATGATCAGATACTTGGTGTCATCAAACTCGGGCAACGTGTATTCGTCCCGCGCCCGGGCCCCTTCCGGGTTCGACAGCCCGCCGAAATGCTCAACAATCCTCGCCTCGGTCGCGTCCACGTCGAGGTCGCCGACCACGATTACCGACATCAGGTCCGGCCGGTACCACTCTTCGTAGAATCGGCGCAACGTCTCCGCCGGCGCGTTGCGAACGATCTCCATGTCGCCGATCGGGTCCCGTTCCTCATAGCGCGAGCCGCCTAGGAGAAACTGGAAAATCTGCTTGTTCAGGCGGCCGCCTGCGTCCTGGTCCCGCAGACGCTCCTCTTCGATCACCACGCCGCGCTCGAGCTCCACCTCATCCGCGGCTATCGTCGCCCGGCTGGCCCAGTCCTCGGCCACCTGGAACGTCTTGCTGATGATCTCCTCGTCGTCGGTAGGGAACTCCAGGAAATAGACCGTTTCGTTGAACGAAGTGTACGCGTTCACGTCGGGCCCGAAGGTCATCCCCACGCTCTCAAAGTAGGCGACCAGCTCCTGCTTTGGGAAGCGTTCGGTGCCGTTGAACATCATGTGCTCGAGGAAATGGGCCAGGCCTAGCTGGTCCTCATCCTCCTGGACCGAGCCGGCGTTGACCACCAGCATCAGCGTGGCCCGGTTGGCCGGCTCCGTGTTGTGGCGGATGTAGTAGGTCAGCCCGTTGTCCAGCTGTACCTTGCGAATCTGCTCGTGCAGAGGCAGCGTCGCGTCCATCTCCAGGACCTCGCTGTCGAGGTCCGCCACGATCATTTCTTCTCCGGCCTGCTCAACCTCGGCGGCCGCTTCTTCCGCTTGCGAAGACTCTTGCGCCTCTGAAGGGGCTTCCGCCTGCGCCGGCTCCTCCGCCTGTTGCTCGCCCTGGTCTGTCGTCGCGGGCGCCGTCAGGGCGGATGCATCCATACCCTCGCACGCCGAGATGAGCAACGCCATTACCAGGAGAATCACGATTAGCAGATGTCCCCGCCGCAGGGCGCGGCCCGGCGCACGCCTGCTTCTTTCCCTTCGCCGCGAACGCGAAGTAACTTTGGTTATTGCATTCGTCATTTTCGACTCCTTTATCGATGAGTGTTCGGAAAGGCTACGCTGCCGCTTCCCAATCTATCACCTGAATCTGAAATATCCCTTGCCGTTCGGTTAATCTTCCTTAACCTGCGCGAAAAAGGCTGAACGGCCATGCCGAATTGGCGCAAGTTCCAGGCACCCTTTTGCTTTTCTGCTGACAGGTGACCAGACAAAAAGTATATGCCAGCGACCGGAGATTCCAAAAAATAGCTCTCTCAGTTCCGCACGAGGTCCTCCCCTCTCCTCGCGCCCAGCTGTCCCTTTCCTGTCTATTTCTGGATTTCCTGCGACTGTCCTTTGAGACAATCGCAACCCTGAGATTCAAAAGGTAGGAAGTTCGGCACGGCAAATTTGCCGACATTTTGGGGCGTGACGCTGCCCGCTTTGCCCCGGAACGTCGCCATGGCGCGCGCCTCCGAGCGTACTGCCGTGGACAAGTGCGGAATTGCCCTCCCTTTCTGTACACCTTGCGCCCGATTCGCGCCACGCTTGGAACCCGCTGCAGGCGCACGCACTGGCCGGGCCGCTTGCAGCACGGGTACATGCCAAATCAGGTGATGGGGATGTCGGGAAGGCTTTTCGCGCCATTGTTCGCTGGGTAGCCGGGCGCGGTGAGCCGGCATCGACCGAACGTCATCATGGGACTGCGACACGCCGACTTGATTCATTCGCTGCTGAATGGGCGTTTCTGGCAATGGGTCGACGGTGGCGAGGATGGAGGCGTCCGGCCTTTTGGGCAAGTAGAGGGCCCGGTCGCGGGCCACATCGCCTGCGCGCGCCGAAATCAGGGTCGAAGTCAGGGTCGAAGTCAGTGGTGGCGCCAGTCTCCTTGTCGGAAGGGTCGCGCATGAGGACAAGTATGCGGCCGAATCTGTCTAGAATTGACCCAAGAGCGTCGTATTGTGTCGTAAAGTGGCTGCGAATTTTTGGGAAATCGGGTATCGGCAGGGCATCGATAGGGTATCGAATGCCCTGTTGTGACCAGTTTAGGCCTGTTTTAAGAATTTTTTCTTCGCTTTTCGTGACAGGATATTGGCGAGGACTCTCGTAACAGGAAACGGATGTCGGCATTTCGCGGCCGTTTTTGTCGTAAAAGCGCGCAAAATATGTCGTTCGAGTGCCGAAAGTGCGCAAAACAGCGACAGCTGCGTGCTCTTCGTGACAGGATACAGAGCCGGGTGCCGGCGGCGCGGGCATGGGCCGCATGGCGGGCGTCATTACACTGTGTGTGGGCGGCGCGGCGGACGGCAGTTCTGCGCATTTCGAGTTGTTACCGGCAGAGCCCGGAGCGAAGTTTGCCTGGGGCAGGATTGGGACGTTCGGTTCGGAGCAGGTCGACATGGTTGGCGGCCTGGGCATGGTAGGCGGGCAGTTGTGCGATGCGGCGCGTTCGGGTCCAGCCTGGTTGTGTTCGGGCTGGACCTTGCAGTATAGCACGTTTCGGAGACTCTTGCTGGGGACGGCGGGAGCGGATTGCGGAGCTGCAGTGGATAGTGGATAGTGGATAGTTGCCAGTGGCCGGTTGCCAGTGGCCGGTTGCCAGTGGCCGGTTGCCAGTGGCCGGTGGCGAGGAACCGGTGGGCACGGTGGGAGATGGTCGAACCGGGGATCGGCTGGCGACGAGCTGGGACGAGCAGGTACGGTGGCATCATCTACCGATCGCAGACACACCAGCTATGGACGAGCACGCCGGGTGGCATAGCTACAGGGGGGCGTTGCGGGGGGTGTCCCCCCGCACAAGGGAGGGCCGGAACGGCCCGACCGCCCAAGGGCAGTGGATAGTGGGCAGTGGATAGTGGGCAGTGGATAGTGGGCAGTGGATAGTGGGCAGTGGATAGTGGGCAGTGGATAGTGGGCAGTGGATAGTGGGCAGTGGATAGTGGGCAG
>DAOUHX010000438.1:0-4337 GCA_034428395.1 Caldilineaceae bacterium | reverse complement strand
GTGTTTCTGTGGCATTGCGACTCTATTTCAAGGAGGAATCCCATGAGTCACAGTATGAATCGACGGAAGTTCCTTCAACTGTCTGGCTTCACGGCAGCCGGCACCATGCTGGCCGCCTGTGTCGCACCGGCGGCCCCGGCAGCGGAA
Organism: Caldilineaceae bacterium; assembly: GCA_034428395.1. Lineage (GTDB taxonomy): Bacteria > Chloroflexota > Anaerolineae > Caldilineales > Caldilineaceae > Bin5. The sequence goes on along the minus strand of DAOUHX010000438.1, from coordinate 4,190 downwards.
CCGGCGGCCGAGAGTGAAGAGGCCGCTCCGATGGCGGAAGAGATCACCATCCAGTACGTGCACCTGTCCAATACCGAGCAGGACATGTGGCACGGTGTACTCAAGGATGACTTCGAGGCCTCCACGGACTACAAAGTCGAGCTCATCCCGAGCGGTTGGCCGGTGCGCGAGACAGTGCTGCCCCTGCTGGCCGCCGGCACACCGCCGGATTGTGCGCACGCGGCCTCCTTCGGCTATCCACAGTTCTACATCGACGGAACGTACTTGAATCTGGATGACATCTTTGATGCTTCCGGCTACACGCGCGATATGTTTGCGCCGGGTGATCTGGACAGCGTGTCGTTCAACGGCCAGCTCATGGAGATGCCAATTGCCGGCAGTAATCCGTCCCAGATGCTCATGTACCGCAAGGACTTCTACGATGAGGCCGGACTGCCTTATCCTGAAGAGTTGAAGAACTGGAGCATATGGGAGGATATGCTGGCAGAGAGCGCGGAGTTGGTGCAGACGGATGACGCTGGCAACGTCACGCGCTGGGGGCTTGACCTGCTGAATCCAAGCTGGTCCGGCGATTGGATGCTGGGCGCAATCCTGGACATGGGGCAACACTGGTGGGACGCAGAGAATCAGGAGTTCCAGTTGACGGCCGACAAGACGATCGAAGCCGTTCAGCGCTTCTATCTGGATCCCGTCTTCAAATTCGGCGTTTCATTCAGTGAGGAGACCCGTCCGGAGGTGGCCCGCAACGATCGACTGAGCGAGGGTGTGACAGCGATATCGTTGCTGGAATCGGCATTGCGCCGGGCGAAGCAGCAGGAAAACATGGAGATGTACGAGCTGATCGGTTGGAGCGAGCAGCCGGGCCTGGCCCCGGGTGTGCATCACACCGCGACCGTTGGACCGGGCGGAATCGGCATCATTTCCGCTGCGCCGCAAGCGCATCTGCCGGCCTCCAGCAAATTCATCTTCACCCAGTTCAAGGACGAGACCCAGCGCCGATACATGGACATCTTCGGTACCAACACGGCAATTCTTGGCTGGGCCGGCCAGGACCCGTATGTCCAGAGCCTGTTGGCAGACGGAGAGCCGCTGGCACTGTTCGGCGCGGCCAAGCGCGCTCAGTATGCTGAGGGCCTGAACAACTTCTACGGCTGGGCGTGGGGCGACTTCGGCAACGCCTACTTCATGGACAACAGGGAGCTGCAGCAGGAACTGCTCGGCGGCACCATCTGGTCTGGCACTGTAACTGCAGCGCAACTCTGCGAAGCCTGGCAGGATGTTGCAACGAAGGGCATGCTGGAGTTCAAGAAGAGTGCCGGCATTGAAGTGATCACGTAACTGGTACCGGCACGCGCCATGCGGGAAAATCAGACCTTGCCGGAAGCCGCTGACATTGGTTTCCGGTGAGGTCTGAATCACATAAGGAGGCAAATCAAAGAGAAACAGAATCGGCTCGGGGAACTCGCTCGCCCAGCCACAGCTGTCAAACCTCGCAGTCGTTCGCCCTTATTCCCTCCTCAGCTCTTCCTGCATCCCCTATCTGGCGGCCAGCTCAGCTAAACTGGGGCAAATTGCCGGCCAGCTCGCCAAAGGTTGTTTCGACCATTTCATGAATCTGGTCGAGCGTGAGCACTGCCGCCGTCAGCGGATCCAGTGCGATGGCCTGTTCCGCGGCCCTTCTGTCGCCTTCCAACGCGGCCTTCACGGCCAACTCATCCTGGTTCATGCGGTTCCGATTCAACGCTGCACACTGCGGAGGCAGGTCGCCCACAAAGCAGGGATGAGTGCCCATGTTGTCCACGAGGCAGGGCGCTTCGACCCAATATCCATCCGGCAGGTTCGTGATTAAACCCGTGTTTTCCACGGTGGCATTGAATCGGTAGGGCGTGTTCGTCTCGATAGCGTGGATCACTCCGATCGTGTACTCGTCGCTTGGGCTGATTTCAAGGGGGGCGTCTCCAAAGGCTTCTTCACGCAAAGTCAGTCGCCGCTCCGCCTCCTTCCTTTCGTGACGCTCTTTGTTGGTGTATTCATAGCCCAACCCGGCCCACGACCCTCGCGTAGGCGTATAACGTCGAATTAACTCCCTGGACCGGCGGAAGTAGGGAACGTACTCCCCGTTGTGATAGCTCGACTCCGTCACGAAGTAGCCATAGTGCCGCAACATCTCGCAGCGCACAACGTCCTGCTCATAGATGGCGGGGTCCTCCATCTTTTCCCACAGCAGAGGGTAAGCATCCTGTCCCTTCCACTCGAAGGGCCTGGTGATTGAGTCCCGCTACCCAATGCCCTGTCTCCTCGTAGGGCGCGCCGATGTAGCGTGCCAGGGTCTGGGCGGTGCCCTGCACGCTGTGGCACATCCCAAGTACCTGGATCGTTGAAATCTTGCTCAGCGCCCAAGGGTTGATGGCGGCGGGGTTGCAGTAGTTAAACATGATGGCGTCGGGACAGAGCGCCTCCATTTCCTTGCATATTGCCGCCAGGACGGGCACGTAGCGCAGCGCTATGAAGACGCCGTTTGGCCCCGTCGTACAACCCACGGCCTGGTCCACACCGTAGGTCCTGGCAATATCCAACGCGCGGTTGAAAATCTCATTGCCGTGCAAAAGCATGACGATAGCCACGTAATTCGCCCCGTCAAGGGCACGGCGGCGGTCGGTGGTGGCCTCAATAACGGTCGGGCGACCCGCCTTCCGCACCATCTTCCGCGCCAGGGAGGCCGCCACCTCAAGGTTTTCCTGGCTGATGTCCATCAGCGAGACCGTGGTCGTCTCGGCCAGCTCGGGCCGCGAGAGGATGTCCACCAGGAACGCCTTGGTAAAGCCCGTGCTACCGGCGCCAATGATCGTGATTCTGGGCACTTGGTCTATCCCCCTCTGACGCCGGTCCGCCTCGAGACCGGACAGAGCGGCTATCTGGCCGGCAGGTTCCTGTCTTGCTCTCTTGTTATGACGGAGGGCGAAAACTGAAATGCCCCGTATTTGTGCTCAAAGTGGGCAACCGTAGTCTGTCTGTCCAGCTTGACCTTCCACTTCCTGGTCCCACCCTCACCGAAACGGACCGTCACGCGCAGAACGCGCATCTGTACAAGCTCGGCAGTACAGCCCTCTAACGAAAGGGGTCCAATGTCTTCGGTAAGGTAGAAGTACAGGGAGTGTTCGGTGGACGCAGGCCCCTCGGACTCCCCCGATACCACACCTTCACCAGGGTCGAACCGCCAACTATTGAGGGCGAAAGAACCGCTGATGTGCCGGTCCGAACCTATGAAGGTGACGTCCTTTTCCTTTTTGGTTGCGAAAAGGACCTGGCAGGTGAAGGGGGGCAGCGCGATGCTGAACTCTTCTTCCAGTGAACCAAGAAACCGTTTTGCCCAGAAATCGAACAGGAGGTAGTCCCCCCCATCGCCGACGACATCCCGGCGCCTGAACGATACGGTTCTGGCCTGCTCCTCGGACGACCAGTTGAACAGGCCGATCACCTTGTGATTGCCTCCCCAAGGATGGGAGACGGGGAGCACCCAAACGCTGAGTGGATTCTCCTCCGCCATCAAGTCGAGGGGATAACCCTGGCCTCGGTAGACGGGCAGGGCGCGACTCAGCAGGTCAAAGCGTTCGTCCGTGGTTTTCTCCAGTGCGCCGCCCACGAAAAAGCTCCAACAGGCTATGGCCTGCAGGGAAATCCACGCCTTTGTCTTTTCAAGAGGCGAGATGATCTGATCAAGGGGCGACATTCCAGGCAATCCGAAGGCGCCCGAATCATTTGCGAATGGGATTGCTGCCGCGTCGCAGAATTCCGGATCTATTTGAAACCATTTGCCGTGATAGTAGTAGCGCTGGGCCAACTGATGGAGTAGAATCACCTCCCTTCCGCCGCGAAAGTCCAGGGCTACACGGCCGCCGTCAGTTACGCCGGGGGCTGGCGGAATCGGGAAATGCGCCGTCAGGAAAACGTCTGGACCGATCTCTTCCTTTATTCGTGTAAACCTCCTTCGAAAGGCCTCGATGATCGTCTGGTCTTGCCGCAGATTGTAGGGCGGGTAGCCGAGTCCGGCGAACAGATAATCAAACCCCCACTCGTCCAGGAATCTCTTTTTCGCGTGCCGGGCTGAAACATCATCCCATTCCGGCGGACCGCTCTTGACATGGTTCAGCTCCGTATAGTGAAACGCCGCCTTGAACCCCCGATTGTGG
>DAOUHX010000437.1:0-17765 GCA_034428395.1 Caldilineaceae bacterium | reverse complement strand
GGCCTCAGCCAGAGCTGCGACGAGGTTCAGGCCCATGGAACCGGCGCCTTGAATGAGTACCGTTTCTCCTTGTTCGAACCCGATTGTTTCGATCGCGTTCATAGCGGTTGACAGGGCGCAGTTCGCCGGTGTTGCTATCTCATCGGAGACAGAACTGGGTACTCTGAATATAGCCGTCCCTGGAAAGAGATAGATATACTCGGCGTATCCGCCTGTCAATCCTGGCGGCTCATTGCATCCTGTGTGACCGTATTTGTGCAGATGTGTGCATTTCTGTGGCAGGCCCTTGCGGCAATAGAAACAGGCGGCGCAGGATGCCATGATCGACCACGACACTCTGTCGCCCACCCTCAGCCTCTGGCCGAATCCGTCAGCCTCCAATCCATCACCCATCGATGCGATGTCACCGATTATTTCGTGGCCGAGGATGATTGGAGTCGGCTCTTTGCGCTTTCCGCTGATGGTATGCAGGTCGGAGCCACAGATTGTGCTCATTCTTATCCTGCACACGGCGGCGCCCGGTTCGATAGATTCGGGAAGGTCAAACTGCTGAATCCTCAGCGGTTCGCCCGGCCCCGAGAACACTGCTGCACGGCACGATTTTTCGTTCATGTTTCAGCCTACGGTCTGTCACCCATCTTCAGTCTCAACTCGATTTCGTCAATAACGGCCGGCACATCCGCTATCGACTCTACGACGTAGTGCGCGCCCACTGCGGCCAGACCCTCGGCCGCCCGCGCGACTCTGCGCTCTACCTCTTCCTCAGGCAGAGCCGCCAGCTCCCTCTCGTTCAGTCCCACTTCATTGCCCGTCCTGGAGAGTCCAATCGTCCACGTACCGGCGTTCAGCCCTTCTGCAACACCCGGCTTGGTGTCGTCGACCTTAACGACCGCTGCCGGCGGAAAGACTCGCGCCTGCTGCATGTTGCTCAAGACCATCCAGGGTTCCGGACGGCCGGCGGGGACATCGCTGGCACAGGCATTAGCATCAGGTGTGTAGCCCTGCTTTTTCGCTTCGCGCAGGTTGATCTCCATGGCGGCAGTGAAGTAGCCGCTGGTCGAGCCTATAGTTATTTGGCGGCTTCGCAGATCGTTGGTTGCTTCAACTGTTCCCGGGATCAGTTGGCTATAGTCGGCAATCGAAGCCACCTGCAGCGGTACAAAGTCCTTTTCGTACATCTCCTGCACGTCCGCTTCCGTGCAATCCCTGCCATGCGTCTCTTTCCAAAGGTCGGCTACCAGGTCCTGCCGCGAAATCGCTCGGATGTGATCCGCTTTCTTGAGTCCCATAGGCAGCCGGGCCTGTTCCATCGAGATCTCCACGCCGCGCTGCCTGAATACCTCAATGAACACGACCGCAGGGGCGTAGCAGCCGTAGTCCAATGTCGTTCCCGCCCAGTCAAAAATGACCATCTTGACGGGACCTCGGTAGGACCTTTGAAAAACGAATTCCATGCGTCTATCCTCCATGCTTTCTTGTGTTTTGCAGGTACGCGCAATCCCGCCACGAGTAGCGGGGGGCATAGCCCAGCTCCCGGGCGGCCTTGCCATACGAGACCAGTGTACCGTAACCGCTGACGTTCCCTCGAACCGGCACCTCCGGGAAGAAGCGTTCGAGCAGCGTCGAACTCTCGAACCGGGAGAAGCTGTCCTCTGCGCTGAGAAAGTAGGTGCCATGCTCGACGACCTCGTTCTCTAACGCAAGACGGACGGCTGCGGCCACGTCTCGGGCATCGACGTAGACCCAAAAGGACCACTTTCCAGCGGCAGGCCGGTCGAGCGCCGCCAGGAATTTGCCCCAAAGCTCCTCCACGGTGTCGGCGCCCCAGTCCTCTGAGGGCACGACGAGGCTGGCGCCCGGCTGGTCCAGATACTTGCCGCCGGCAATCCTAAGACAGATTGTGCGCAGGCCGTGCGCCGCGGTGTAGCTTCGGCAGGTCTGTTCGTTAAGACACTTGCTGAGCGCGTAGGCATCGCGCGGCCGCGGGGGATGCTCCTCATCCATGGGCAGGTAGTCGGGAGGGATATGATGCCGGCGCCAATATCCGGTTGCCGCGTTGGACGAGGCCAGGACCACCTGCCCCACCCCCTCCTGTACGGCGGATTCCAGGACATGGACGGTACCCATTACATTGACCTGCAGCACTTCCTCAGGCGGAGATCTGCGCAGATTCGGGACGGCCGCCAGATGCACAATGGCGTCCTTGCCGCGGCAGGCTGCCTTCAACTGCGCTAAATCGAGCACGTCCCCCGCAAAGAGGCTGACGCCCTCCAGAGCCTGCGGACTGCGACTGAAAACCGTCACCTGATGGTGGTGGGCCAGCAGTTCGCGCACGACGTAGCCGCCGATCATGCCGCTGCCGCCAGTTACCAGCACGTCCATTCCGTTTTCTCAACTCAGCGAGTCAGGACGATCTTCATCACGCGATCCGGATGGCCGACCACCTCGTCAACTGCCTGCTGCAGATCCGACAAAGGCCGTGTGGTGATCAGATTGTCCAGTTTGAACCAACCCCGCGCCGCCCAATCCAACCCGATCTGCGCAAACCGGCTATTTCGTTCCCGGCTTCTCGCGGTAGAATCGCGCCAGTTGTTCAGGAGGCGAAAGGCCTTGTGGTGCCACGGCCACAGGTCAAGGGTCTCAGGCCAGGCGTGGACGCCGAAACTATAGATGGTGCCGCCCGGTCGCACCAGCTCGGCCGCGGTGTCAAGGGCGCCCGGTGCGCCGGCGCTCTCGATCACCAGATCGAATCCCTGCCCCTGGGTCAACTCTTCGAGCGCATCGGACACGCCGCCTTCCCGAATGTTGTAGACCTGGTCCGCCCCCAGCTGTTTGGCGATCTCCAGGCGGCTGGGCAGGAGGTCGAACATGGCCACCTTCCATGCGCCCTGCAAACGAATCGACTGGGCCAGAAGTTGCCCGAAGAAGCCGGCGCCGACCACCGCCACCAGGTCGGCCGGGCGAATACCCGAAGACAAGGTTGCCTTCACGACCATCGCCAGCGGTTCGCACAGCCCCGTCGCAAAGGAGAGGTCCTCGGGGACATGAAACACAGCATCCTCATGCTGGACATAGTGGTCGGCGAACTGCATGCGGATGTCCGGGCCGGGCGCGCCGCCAAGGCTGCTGACGCGATCTCCGACGCGAAAGCGGGTTACCCCGGGCCCCGCCCCGACAACAACGCCACCGGGTTCGTGACCGATGTAATCGGTTGGCGGCGTGATCGCTGTGTGCTTGCCGGTGATGACGAGAAGGTCACTGGTACAAAGTCCGACAGCACGCGTCTCGATCAGGACCTCTCGCGGGCCGGGCTGCGGCAGGGGCCGTTGACGGAACTCGATGCTGTTGGGAGCTACACACACCGCGTATCGTGTGTGGCCGGCTTGTGTTTGCATCACAACTCTCTCGCGCTACGCCCGGCACTCCTGCATTCCATCGGTCAGGGCCTCGATGACGGCATCAATCTCCCAATCTTCCATCGCAGCGCAGATGGGAAGGTTGATCTGCTGCTCGAACCACACTTTCTCGCAGATGGGACTTTCGCCGAACCCGTGGCCTTCAGCCCGGTGCTCGGCGCTGAGGTGAAGCGGCCAGAAGCGCAAAATGATCTGCACGCCTCGCTCATTATCAAGATACTTGGCGAACCTGTCCCGATCGACGCCGGAATCGGGCTCAACAAAGCAGGTGTACAAATGCCAAGCGCTCTTGTCACCCTCGGCGACCTTGACCGGTCGCAGACCGGGGATTTCAGCGATGGCCTCCGTGTAACGCTGCGCCACGCGCGCCCGCGTCGCGATAAAGCCGTCCAACTTGCGCAGCTGAACGCGTCCGACGGCGGCCTGCACGGCGCTTAGACGGTAGTGCGTGCCCAATTCCTCGATGCCCGCATAGTCTTGCGTCCAACTGATGCCTGCATGATCGAAGACCTTGGAGTCTGGCTTGGCATAGGGACCAATGCGGTCTGTGCCCCGGTCGACCTTCTCGCCTATTACCCCCATTGTGCGCAGCGCCCCCGCCTCGGCCGCCCACTCGTCGTTGTTTGTCGTGAGCATGCCGCCCTCGCCCAGGGTGGTCATGTTCTTGAGCGAGTGGAACGAAAAGCAGCACAGATCGCCTGCGCCGATCTTCTGCCCTCTGTATTCCGTGCCCGCGGCGTGCGCACAATCCTCGACAACGGGAACATCATGCGCGGCGGCTATCTTTCTTATGGGGTCCATGTCGGCTGGATTGCCGCCGTGATGAACGAGATATATCGCCTTGGTGCGTTCATTGATTTTGCCCTCAATGGAGTCCGGGGCGATGTTGAGCGTTTCTGGGTCGATGTCGGCGAAGCGCACGTGAACGCCGCGCGCGATGAGGGCCAACGTCGTCGATTGAAAGCTTTGGGGTGTGCAAACGACCTCATCGCCCGGCCCCAGCCGCAGCACCTGCGCACAGAGGTGGAGAGCAGCCGTACATGAACTCACGGAGATGGCGTGCCTGGCCTGACAGTAGGCGCGAAAGTCCTCTTCAAACGCGGTACGCTCGGGACCCCATGCCAGACTCTGGCCTGAGGAGATGACGCGTCGGATGGCCTCGATTTCCTCTTCCCCCAAGATGGCGCCAACGCTGTGCTCCACAACTTTCATTGCATCCCTCCCTGTACGTCATATCATCCCGCCGGGCTTGGGCATCGGCATCCTGACTTGAAGGACTATCTGGAAATGCGAGTTGCTTGGTCCTGTTTGGCGTTCCATCTGCTGCGGACTGAAACCAGCCACCTGATTCTACACTTGAACCAAAAGGAAAGCCAGCGCGATCGCCGATTTCGGAAAAGCGGCATTTTTTTGCCCTGTGCAAACGGAAACGCCTGGCGACTCTGGTTTCACCGGAGACTGCGGCCAAATTAACACAGAGGATGGCGAAGGAGAGCAGGCTATCGACGGTCGACAATGGCGCATGTAGGTATTGAGTGGATGCGACCACGTGTCGCAGAGGAGTGCGCGGAGGCTCAACACAGGTGGAGTTTAGTGATAGGGTCGTGGAGGATACGCAGCTTTAGGAGATGGCCATGCCCCCCGGGCTGGTAAGAGCGGACCCGTGCCCGCACAACCGCCAATCTCTGTCTTGCGCCGGGGGTGGGTCATCGCTCCGGCGTTCGTCGCAGATATGATTGCAATTGGGGGCGTGGTGGTCTGCCGGCGGTATGGACGCGGACGTACGGCTATCTGATGCTGGTCAACCAGGGGTATGGCATCCGCACATTCACCGACCGGCTGATGGAAACGGCATGGCCGCGGCGCGAGTAGAAGCTCGCGAAGTTGTACGAGATGTGGCTGCAAGTGGGCGTTGTCCGCTGCGTTCCACTTACCTGTCCCAATCCGGCAGCTGCTCCATTCGCAGATGCTCTAAAGCCTGTTACCGCTGCGTCGAGAGAATGTACTCTTGGTCCACCGAATCCATGGTCTCCTGAAAACTCTTTTCTTCGAACAGCCGCACCAGCGGCACGTCTTCATCAGAAGGGTGGATTCCACCGTTCGTGGTCGGGTCTACCATTGCCCCAAGCAGCTGCCGGCGTACCGGGCTGCACCTTGCCAGCAGTTCAGGCGAATTCTCAGTCCGGTCCCCCAACCGCTGCCATACCGGCGTGTAGACATACCACAAGTTTTTGCGCCGCACCTGCGATCTGTTGGGCGGGACACAGTGCCACAGCGCGTTGTGAAACAGGACTGCATCTCCGGCTCTGACCGTCACCTGTCGCGCGCCCGGAACGCCGGCGTCGATCTGTTCGACCTGTTTGAATTTTGTATACGAGGTGACCGTCAGAGCGTGATCCAGACCCTGCGGCAACTTGGGAAAGCCGTTACGATGGCTGCCGGGCACGACCGTAAAGTTGCCCATGTTGGGCCTGTCCACGTCCGTCAGAAAGAAGCCAATCCGCGCCCACTGCAACGGCGTCAGCCGGTCAACGCTGGCGAAATAGTACGGTTTGGAGCCGTCCTTGTGCCAGCGATTGCCCGGCGTCGGACTCGGCGGGCGCACCATCGCCTCCGACCAGCACAACTGAATCGCCGCGCCAATCAGCTCACATACGATGCCCAGATGGCTGGGATGGTCGATCAGGTTCAGGAAGGCCTCGCACGGTTCACGCCGCAGTATGGTGCCGTTACTTCCCGGCTCGGCTTGGAACAGGTCCTCCGTCGCAGCGTTGATGATGTTGACAGCGTGGAACTGCGTGTTGGGATCGCGGCCCAGGCGCTGTGACGCCTCATCCAGACGGTCTACCTCGGCGGCCAGCTCCCCTACCTCCTCTGCTGACAGAGCGTTCTGGATAACAAGATAACCGTCTTCATCCCACTGCTGCCTCTGTTCAGGCGACATACGCTGGAATGTCATCGTATCCATCCATCCGTTCCCTTGACCCTTGAGCACTCAGGTCAGGTATTCAACCGGCTGCAAAGGTCCCGACATTCAATACCGGCATCATGCAATCCCAGTCTTCGGCAGGACAGCCGTTTCGATGCCCGCACCTATCCGAGACCAATTTGCCGGAAATATTCGCGTGTCCGCTTGGCGATTGGCAACGGTCTGTCAAACTGTGTCGGGTACATGTCCTGTTCCACGATCGCAAAGCTGTCGTAGTTCAACTCGGCCAACAGGTCGCGCAGCGCCGGAAAGTCGACGGCGCCCCGCCACGGCTCGCAGAAGTAGCCCTGTATGGTCGTCATTGCGATCGGGGCGCCCTGGCGCGCTACCTCGCGCTGCATTGCCGGATCGACACTCTTGAAATGCAGGTACTCAAGCCTCTCATGGTGTTTTCCAATAAAGGCCACCGGATCGCTGCCGTGGTAGGCGTGATGGCCGGTGTCCAGCGCCAGACCAATCAGCGCCGGGTCCGTCTCGTCCAGCAGCTTCTCAATCTGATCCTCGTACTCGACGTGCGAGTCGGCGTGGGGATGGAAGACGGTGCGCAGGCCGAAATTCTGCTTGGCGATGCGCGCGATGGCGTGGCTCGTGTCGATCAGCGTGTTCCAGGACTCCTCGTCGAGTGTGAGCGCCGCTACAGGCTCGCCGCTGTGCTGATCGGTATAGAGGTCATCGATTAGAACGAGATATTTGGCCCCCAGGCCGGCAAGTAACTCACCCAGGTCGAGAACCGCTTGCTCTATCTCAGGCCATGCCTCGCGCTCTTCCAGCACCGGCATAAAGGCTGCGCCGGTCAATTTGAGATTGCGCTGACCCAGCTCGCGTTCCAGCCTGCTGGCGTCGGTCGGAAGATAGCCGTAAGGGCCGAGCTCCGTCCACGTATAGCCGGCCTCGGCAACCTCGTCAAGATAGCGTGTCCAGGGCGTCTGTTTGGGATCGCTGGCGAACGAAATGCCCCACGAGGCGGGCGCACTTCCAAGTTTGATATTCATGTTCGCTTCCACTTGGGCCATCGTTCTTTCTGTTGAGGGGAAATAAGGCGCCCGATCCTGCGCCAGCGCGAGACATGACCATCCGGGCTCAACCTGTGTCGATAAGCCGGTGAATCAAATGGAATCATGGTCGGCCCTGAGGCACAGGTTCAGTTGCCAAGCTGCCCCCTATGCTTCGAGGGCTTGCATCTGTTCCAGCATATATTCGCGGCCCTGGTAGAGGGCCCGTTCCCATTCGTCCGCGTGCGAATGCAATTCGATACTCAGATAATGCTCATAGTTCGCTTCTTTAATCACTTTCAACACAGAACGCAGGTCTATGTCGCCTTCTCCCGGAATCTCGTGGCGATGTACTTTTCCCTTTATGTCTGCGATGTGGATGTGCCTGGTATACGGCATCGCATCTGCGATTCGCTGCAACAGGTCGTCCTCGCAACACTGAACATGGGTAATATCCATATTCAGTCTGAATCGGGGAGAACTGATCTCCTCGATAATGGGTATCGCTTGAGTCGTCGTTTCTATGAAGCATCGGCCTCCCCCCATCGACTCCGGCAGCTGCGCCTCCGGCTCGAGTACCAGCACCGCCTCACCGGTATTCTTAAGACAGGCCCGAATTCCCTCCGTTAACATCTCTGTCGCTTCTTCAGCAGAAACATCTGTCTGCCGAATGCCGCTCACGAACTGCACGACCGGAATGGAGAGCTCGTCAGCCATCTCCAGCGCGGCGCTGATGAGGTTTATTCTTTGCTCGCGTGCTTTCCGGTCGCGCGAAATCAGCGAGGGCTCGAAGGGATCGTCGCTGAGTACAAACGGCCCACCAGAAGACAGAGCCGCCGGCTTGAGCGGCAGCCTGGCAAACTGGTCTTTCAGCTCGTCCAGCTGCTTGCGCGTGGCATCGAATGGGTGCAGGTGTCCGGCGAGATAGGCCAGGTCTGTCCCCTCGTATCCAGCTTTAGCGGTCTCTTCGATCGCTCTGTCGAGGGGGAGATTCCGCAAACATTGCGTGTTAAAGCTCAACGGAAACACGGGTTTCCTCCTCAATTTCCATTAGGAGCTCTGCGCGGCAAATCGTCACAGGCAGAGTCTCGTGATCAGCTCGTAGAGGATGTGCAGGGCGCGGTTGATGCTGTAGAGGGCGACACGTTCGTTCGTGCAGTGGCCGCCGCTGTTTCGCCCGGCGGGCGTCATGCTGATCGAGGGAAAGAAGCCGTATACGGCGCGGTCCGGCGCACGCAGAAAACGGACGTCAGTCGCGCCTCCGAGGAGCAAGGGCACGACAACGGTTCCGGGCGAAAGTTCCTCGTAGAGGTCGCCGATGGCGCGAAAGAGCGCGGTGTCGCTGGATGATTCCCAGGCGAAGAAACTCTCCTCGACTTCGCCGATCTCGAGCTCATCGATCCCGTCGAGGCGGGCGCGTATCAGGTCGAGCACGTTTTCGACGCTTTCGCCGGGGAGGAAGCGGACGTTGCAGTGGAGCTTCACCTCGGTCGGGTAGGCGTGCTCGCTCTCGCCGCCCTGCACCATCGTCGGTACGATTGAGTTATACAGCGACGGTTCGAACCAGCCGGCCAGGCCCGGGGCGGAGCCGCGCAGGGCGGCCATGCCCTCGTCGCGTGTGTCGTCCTTGAGCAGGGCGTAGAGGGCATCCTGGACGGGCGCGGTCTGGCCGGGCGCAAGCGTCTCGATCGAGAGGGCGACGGTCTCCGTCAGGGTCGATGAGAGCCGCATCTCTTCCAGCCGCGCGAGGACCTGTCCCAGCCTGCTCATGGCGCCGTTGGGGATGATGCGCAGGGAGTGGCCGCCCGGGGCACGCAGGGTGATGGTCAGCTCAAAGGCGCCCTTTTCGGCCGTGGCGACGGCGCAGTAGTTGCCCTGCGGCGCGGGCACTTCACCGCCCCCGCCTTCGCCGAGGACGTACTCGGCATCGACTTCCCGGCGGCGGTTTTCGGCCAGCCAGCCCATCCCGTTTTGCCCGCCGGTCTCTTCGTCGGCGCAGGCTGCCAGGACGAGGTCGCGTTTGAGATTGAGCCCGCGGCGTTTGGCGAGGACGAGCATCATGGCCTGCGTGGCGACGCGGTGTTTGCAGTCCATCGCGCCGCGTCCCCACACGAAGCCGTCCTTGAGCGTAGCGGAAAAGGGCTCGACGTCCCAGCCGGCGGGCGTGGCCGGCACGACGTCGAGGTGGGAGACGAGGAGCAGGGGGCGGCCGCCGCTGCCGTCGCCGGGCACGCGCGCCAGCACGCTGCTGCGATGGGGCTGGGGCCCGGCGATCTCCGATTCGATCCCCTCGCTGACGAGGATATCGTGGAGGAATTGGGCGGCAGGGCGCTCGTTGCCGGGGGGATTGGAGGTGTTGAAGCGCACCAGGTTTTGCAGCCAGCCGGTTGTCTCCTCAAGGACATCCTGCCAGTGGGCCGGGGCCCAGTCGTCGGTGTTTCCGACCGTTACGCCGTGGTCCTGGTTGGCCATGCCGGTTCCTCCTCGGTCATTTCTGTCGATTGGGCCGCCTTTGTCGCCGTCAGTCGCGATGGCCGCCGTAGAAGGGGCTATCGCGATAGCAGAACAGGTCCCAAAAGTTCATCGGGTAGGGGGCGGGCAGTCTGCTGGCCTCGTTCAATTGCTGCATCTCTTCGTCGGAGAGGCGCAGGTCGAGCGCGGCCATGTTTGCGTCGTACTGCTGCTGGTTTCTGGCCCCGATGAGGACAACGTCGCAGGTCCCTGACTGTAGCAGCCAGCGAATGGCCACCGTGGGAATCGTCGCTCCGTGACGGCCGGCGATGGCTTCAACCAGGTCGAGGGTGTTCCAGTTGCGCTCGACGGCCAGGCTCTTCCAGGAGCTGCTCTCGGTGTCGATGTTCTCTGCGGTGCGAGATTCAGGGGGAGGTCCTTCGTCGCCGCGGCGGTAGCGGCCGGTGAGAAAGCCCTGGGCGAGCGCGCCCCAGGCGATGATGGAGACGTTCTGATCGCGGCAGGCGGGAATGACGGCGAACTCTGCCACGCGGTCAGCCAGCGTGTACCAGATCTGGTTGGATACGAACGGTGTGAGGCCGAACTGGCGGGCGTGCATATTGGCCTTTACGACCTGCCATCCGCCCCAGTTGCTGACGCCGGCGTAGCGGATCTTGCCGGCGCGCACAAAGTCGTCGAGGACGCGCATCGTCTCTTCGATCGGTGTGTAGGGGTCCTGCACGTGGCACTGGTAAAGATCGATGTAGTCGGTGCCCAGGCGTTTGAGACTGTCCTCGATATTGGTTGTCAGGTACGCGCGCGAGAGGCCGAATGCGTTGGGCCGCATCGGCTTTTCCACCAGCCAGGCGCCCTTTGAGCCGACGACGAACCGGTCGCGGCGGCCGCGGATGATTCTGCCCACCGAGAGCTCGGAGAGCCCGCCGCCGTAAATGTTGGAGGTGTCGAGGAAGTTGCCGCCGGCGTCCAGGTAGATGTCGGCCATGTCGCGGCTTTCCTGGTCTGTCATCCAGGTGCCGAAGGGGATCGCCCCGAGGGCGAGGCGGGAAACCTCCAGGCCTGAATGCCCCAGATTGCAGTATTCCACGTCTGTCCTCCTGCCTGTTCGGGACGATATCCCAGTACCGGCGCGCGGGCGGCGCTACCAGTCGAGCGTCTGCTCGTCTAGGTAACGGGTCGTCTTTTTCCAGAGCGTAACGTTGTCGCGGTAGTGGTCGCGCTGGTAGAGCGGGCAGAGCTTGCCCGGTGGGTCGATGTTGACGATGTCGTGCCCCTTGCGCACGAGCAGGTACCAGCGATTGTTGATGGTCACGCGGTCGGTGCGTTCGCCGATGGGAAAGTTGAGGCGCACCGACTGCTTGCCGCGCACGTCGCCGACCTGGGCGTAGCGGCCGTCGAACGTGATCTCTCTCGCGCTTTCGTCCACGAGGCAGCTCACCTGGCCCAGGTCGACCCAGGCCGGCATGCGCACGGCCAGCCTGCAGTCGCGTTTGACGTGGAGATCGACCTTTCCTGTGTAGGGGATGTGGCTGTCGACGTCCACGGCCTCGTGGGTGCGGTTGAGCAGGAGATTGACGTCGACGCGCTCACCCTGGACGCTGACGATACTGCGCCAGACTTCGTATAGACCGCGGACGGCGTTTGCCGTGCAGCAGTGCATGATGCCCTGCACGTGCCCGAGGCGGTCGCCGAAAGGCGTGCCTTCAAGGAAGCGTGTGAGCATGAAATCGACCCAGTCATTGGGGGCCTGCCAGCCGGCGTAGGCGCCGATGTTGCGCTCGCCGACCCGTTCGGTGGTCATGGGCCAGCGGGCACTGCTGTCGCGGTCGATCTGTGAGGGCGGTTGGCCTAGGTGGAGGCGGTAAATCCAGTCGGCGCGCGTGAGCTGCCCCTCGGCGAGCTGGTTGCGCGTCCAGTGGTCGGCGTCGTCCCAGTAGTGGTCGCCTAATCCGGCCTCGGCCTGGCGCACGGCAATGCGGACCATGTCGCCGACCTCGCACAGCTCGCAGGACTGGTGGTGGTCGATGACCGATTCGGGGAAGAATCCGGTGATCGGTTCGCCGTGCTGGATGGCAACCGGGAAGGCCTGCGCGGCGAAATCGAGGATCTCCTGGTCGCCGCTGGCGAGGGCGTACTCGAGGCAAGTGAGGATGGTCATGGCATGGTGGTGGAAGTGGACGACGTCGTGGCGGGGCCCTTGGGGTTCGGGGTTGTCGGGCAGAAAGCGGTAGTTGGCGTCGAAGTACTGGCCCTCGCGGACGATGTAGCGGCAAATCTTTCCTGCCAAATCGAGCGAAGGCTGGTAGCCGCTGACGCGGTAGAAGTCGATCAGGCGGCGGCCGGGCCAGGTGGCGTAGGCCGCGAAGGTGCCGAGGGGGCGGGGCTGAGCCGGGTCGCCGCGCTGACCGGGAGCGAAGACCCACTGGGGAATGTAGGCCATGTCATCGCCGTAGGGGACGCCGAGCTTGCCGAGGCCTTCGACGATGTCGCGACCGATCGGTTCCCAAAACGCACGATCGTCGAGGACGGCGAGGGTCGAGGCGATGCCGAGGGCGATGCCGTTGACCTGCTGGTCGATCATCTGGTCGCCTTCCAGGCCCCCGGGGATGTCGGGCCGGATCAGCCCGGGTCCATTGACGGGCGAGGCGACCTGTCCGTCGGGACCGATCATGCGCAGCAGGACCTCGCGCCAGCGGTCCTCGACGTGGATGCCCTGTTCTGAGCCGCACATGATTCGCATACGCGGCGTGGCTTCGAGGAACTTGAGGGTGATGCCGGTGTCGGAGCCGTCGTGGTACATGACGGGCGGGTTGAAGCGAAAGGAGGCCTTCCAATAGACGCGGTAATCGGCTTCGGGGTCGGTCGGTTCGACCATACCGTTGACGGCGAGACGGGCGCGTTCGGCGAGGTCGAGGGTGGCGGGCGTCCAGGCTTCGCTGCGGACGCCCCGCCGCAGGCTCTGCGGTGGAAGAGGCGCGTCGGGCCGGATGTATTGGAGCTCGTGGGAGGCATCTGCCATGTCGGATTCTCCTGAGCTGATCGAGGCCGGGTTATGGGTGGGCGGCAGGTGAAATCTGTGCGTCGAGTGTTCCGCTCAGTTGCAGCTCGTGTGCGCGGTGGCAGCTGACAGCGTGGCCGGGCGAGATCTCTTCGAGCACGGGTGTCTCTTCGCGGCAGACGTCCTCGGCGTAGCGGCAGCGCGGGTGGAAGTAGCAGCCGGAGGGCGGGTTGGCGGGGTCGGCGACCTCACCTTCGAGGATGATTCGCTGCGAGCGCATGCGTGGGTCGGGCTGCGGCACTGCTGAGAGGAGTGCTTCGGTGTAGGGATGTTTGGGCGACTCGAAGAGCTCTCTGGTCTCCGCTGTCTCGACGACGCGGCCGACGTACATAACGGCAACGCGGTCGCAGATATGCTTGACCACGCTGAGGTCGTGGGCGACAAAAAGGTAGGTCAGGCCGAGCCGGTTTTGCAGCTCCAGCATCAGGTTGAGGATCTGCGCCTGGACGGAGACGTCGAGCGCGGAGACCGGCTCATCGGCGACGACGAGACTGGGGCTTAGCGCGAGCGCGCGTGCGATGCCGATGCGCTGGCGCTGGCCGCCGCTGAAGGCGTGGGGAAAACGCTGGAGAAACTCGGGACGGAGCCCGACCAGGCCGAGCAGCTCCTCCACGCGATCGATGCGTTCTTGCCGATTGGCTACGCCGTTAACTAGGAGTGGCTCGCCTATTATGTCGAATAGGGTCATGCGCGGGTTGAGCGACGAGAAGGGGTCCTGGAAGATCATCTGCATCTGGCGGCGCAAGGGCTGCAGCTCGTCCCTGGAGAGTTTGGCGATGTCGACCATGGCGCCGTTGTCGGTGCGGAAGTGGACCTCGCCATCGGAGGGTTGCAGGGCGCGCACGATGCACCGGGAGGCCGTCGTTTTGCCGCAGCCGCTCTCACCCACGAGGCCGAATGTCTCGCCGCGGTTGACGCTGAAGTCGATGCCGTCGACCGCGCGGACCTGCCCGACAACGCGCTGTAGGAAGCCCTTTCGAATCGGGAAGTGTTTACGCAACTCTTTGACTTCGAGTAGGACCTGTTCGTCTTGCATTTCGTCAATTGCAGGAGCTAATCGTGCAGGAGCTAACCGTCCGCGCCCGCCTCCGGCTCCTGTTCTTCGTGCGGATGATATAGAAAACAGCTTACCTGGCGTTCGTCGCCCACCGTGTGCAACTCGGGCTCGTGCCGGTCGCAGACGCCTTCAATGACGTCGGGGCAGCGCGGGTGGAAAGGGCAGCCGGCGGGCCGGTTGTAGGGGTGGGGGATGGTGCCGGTAATGGTTGGAAGTTGCACCTTGGGCGTCGAGTGAATGCTTGGGATCGAACGCAGCAGCGACTGCGTGTAGGGATGCTTCGAATCACCGAAGACGGCGTCGACGGGGCCCTCCTCGACGACGCGGCCCAGGTACATCACCACGACCTGATCGGCCATCTCCGCGATCACCCCCATGTCGTGGGTGATCAGCATGATTGCCATCCCATTCTGCTCCTGGAGCGAGCGCAGAAGATCGAGAATCTGCGCCTGGGTGGTCACGTCCAGGGCGGTCGTGGGTTCGTCGGCGATGAGAAGTCTTGGTTCACAGGAGAGCGCGAGCGCAATCAGGGCGCGCTGACGTAAGCCGCCGCTAAGTTGGAACGGATAGGCGTCAATGGCCCCCTCGGCCCGGGGAATACCGACTAGGCTGAGCAGTTCGACCGCCAGCTCGCTGGCTTCCTGCTTGGTGAGTTTGCGGTGCAGGCGGGCGGCGGCCATTATCTGGTTGCCGATCGTGTGAACGGGGCTGAGCGACGTCATCGGCTCCTGGAAAACGAGCGCGATCTCGGCCCCGCGGATCGAACGCATCTCTCTGCTGCTGTCGCCCAGAGAGGTCAGCGCGATCTCGTGCGCCTGGCCGTTCTCGGGTTCGCGGCGCAGCAGGATTTCCCCTTCGACGATGCGGCCTGGACGGGGCACGATGCCGAGAATGGAGAGCGCAGTGACGCTCTTGCCGCAGCCGCTCTCGCCGACAATGCCGAGCGTCTGTCCAAGGTGAACGTCGAAACTGGCGCCATCCACGGCGCGGACCACGCCCTCGTCGGTGAAGAAGCTTGTTTTGAGGTTGCGAACGGACAGAATAGGTTTGGCGTCGTTCTGCATGGTTGCAGTGGCTAGTGGTCAGTCGCCAGTGGTCAGCGACAGGCCTACGTCAGATTCTTCACTTGTTATATCTTGCGAGGCAGAGTCGTCGGGATTCCGTATCCTTTGGGTGTTTGTTTGACGGACTCCGACGGCCGGGGACGACTTGCCTCTGGCGACTAACTTGCCTCCAACTCGAAGAGTGGCCCGAGCAATCTGATCCGCAGTGATTTCGGGAAGCTCACTGAGGTCGATATCGCCATCTTCCATTTCTATCAGGGCTTCCCAATTCGTCTGCGCATCCTTCAGTGTAGGGTCTTCGTTCATCACTCTTGTGGCTTGACTATACAGGCAGTTTTCTCATTGCAACTTCGATTCCCACCTGACACATTACACACCATACGGGTCGGCAGCGTCCCGCAGACCATCACCCATGAAGTTGAAAGCCAGCGTCACCACGATCACGGGGACGGCCGAGACCAGCAGCCAGGGCGATAGCGCGACGGCCTCGACATTCTGCACCTGTTGCAGCATGACGCCCCAGCTGATTGCCGGTGGGCGCAGGCCCAATCCCAGATAGCTCAACGCCGTCTCCGCCAGGATCATTGCCGGGATGGACAGCGTGGCGGCAGCGATGATATGGCTCTGGAAGGAGGGTATCATGTGCCGGAAAATGATGCGCCTGCGGCTGCATCCGGCCAGGTCCGCGGCCGTCACAAAGTCCTCCTCGCGTAACGAGAGAAAGCGGCCGCGCACCTCGCGTGCCAGCCCCGTCCAACCGCGCAAGGCGATGACAATCGTGATGGCAAAGTAGATCTGCTCGACGCTCCACTCGCGCGGAAAGGCGGCCGCCATGCCCATCCACAGCGGGATGGTGGGGATCGAACGCAGTATCTCGATGAGGCGCTGGATAGTGGAGTCAATCGCGCCGCCATAGAAGCCGGAAATCCCGCCCAGAAGCACGCCGAGCACGAGGCTGAGCGCCACAGCCACCAGGCCAATGGTGAGCGAAGTGCGGGTCGCGACCATCATGCGCGACCAGACATCGCGCCCTTTTTCGTCCGTGCCAAGCAGGAAGAGTGACTCCGCCGCGGAAGCGCCCTCGACGCCGATCAGATGGCGGTCGGTGCGGATGAATCCGAAAAGCTTGTATTTGTAGCCGCGCGCGAAAAGGCGCACAGTCAGCTTATTGTTGGGGTCTGCCACGTAAACGCGTTTGAAGGTCTTTAGGTCACGCTCGCCGGATACGGCGTAGACATGGGGTCGAAACCTGCCATTGTCGAAGAAGCGTATTGGCTGAGGCGGCATCAGCAAGCGGTAGGCCTCGGTCGTGTTGGGATCGGTGTAGGCGAGGAAGTCGGCCGCCAGCACCACGACATAGAAGGCGGCGACGACAAAGGTAGCCACCACGGCCACGCGGTGCTTGCGGAAGCGCCACCACATCAGTTGCATCTGGCCGGCAACGAAGATCCGCTCCTCGCTGTCGGCGACTGTGTGTTCTACGGCCACAGTTCACCTGTGATGCGCGGCACGTGCGGCTGGGTGGGAGCTGGCGCCCCGGCACGCGCTGCTGTTTTCTGGTTACTGAACCATGCCAAAGCGGATGCGCGGGTCGATCCACATCAGCAGCAGGTCGGACAAAAATGTGCCGATGACGGTCAGGGCGCCGAGCATCATAACGATTGTCCCTGCCAGGAACATGTCCTGGGCGACAAGCGAGCCTAGGAGCAGAGGACCGAGTGTGGGCAGCCCCAGCACGACGGAGACGATTACGCTGCCCGACAAGATATAGGGCAGAAGATAGCCGATGGTGCTGGCGAACGGGTTCAGGGCCACGCGCACCGGGTATTTGAGTACGAGACTGCGCTCCGACATGCCCGCGGCGCGGGCGGTGATCACGTAGGGTTTGCGCAGCTCATCCAGCAGGTTGGCCCGCATCACGCGGATCAGTTCCGCGGTGCCGCTCAGGCCGATAATGATGGCAGGGAGCGGAAGATGATAGAGCAGGTCCTTCACTTTGCCCCAACTCCACGGCTCCAACTGGTATTCGGGCGAGAAGAGCCCGCCGATGTCGGAGTCGAATAGGGTGAAACCCATATACATCAGCACCAAGGCGAGGAGGAAACTGGGCACGCCCAGGCCGATGAACCCGATGAAGGTGAAGACGTAGTCGCCGATCGAGTACTGGCGCACGGCCGAGTAGATGCCAATCGGCAGGGCGATGGCCCAGGTCAGAATAATCGCGCCCAGCGAGAGTACCATGGTCATGGCGAGGCGGTCGCCGATCACGTCGAGCACCGACTTGCGCCACATCATCGAGGTACCGAAATCGCCGCTGAAGACACCGCTCATCCACTTGAGGTACTGCACGTACATCGGTCTGTCGAGCGCGTACTGGCGGCGCAGGGACTCGAAGTGCTGTTCGGAAACGTTGGACTGCGTGGCAGACAGCTGGGCCATGTAGGCGTCGACAAAGTCACCGGGCGGCAGCTGGATGATGATGAATGAGAGCACGGTGACCGTCCACAGGGTGAAGATGGCGAGGACGAGTCTCCGGGCGGCGTAGGCGAGCATGGAGCGCTCCGGCGGTCATGGGCCCGTGGCCAGAGGGGTGACCCCTGACCACAGGCCTGAGATTCAGACTCGACTAATCCTTGAAGTAGTAGGTGGGTGGATGGCTGGTTGCGGGCGTGCGGCAGTGCTGCGCCGGGCACTGGTTGCGCGGCACATTGCCCAGTCTG
>DAOUHX010000436.1:0-6359 GCA_034428395.1 Caldilineaceae bacterium | reverse complement strand
GGATGGCGGGCGGCCAGGCAGGCACGCTGAGAGGGCGCAAGACCTCAGCAATCTGCTGGGCAAGATTTTGCGGATCGACGTCGAGTCGGGCGCTCGACCTTACGGAATTCCTCCCAGCAATCCGTTCACAGGGAATGACGGAATTCGCGATGAAATATGGGCGTATGGTCTGCGTAACCCATGGGGATTCTCATTCGACAAGGAGACCGGCGCGCTCTATATTCCAGATGCGGGCCACGCCAGCCGCGAAGAAGTGAACTACCAGCCTGCGGCCAGCGCTGGCGGCGAGAACTACGGATGGCACGCGATGGAAGGAAACAGATGCTTCGAGAGTACGTCCTTTTCTTGTCGCGCTGAAGAGTACACGATGCCAATTGCAACATACAGTCGTCCAATGGGGTGCGTGGTTGTGGGTGGGGCTGTCAGCCGTGGGACACATGCGCCGCATCTGCGAGGCGTTTTTGTGTATGCTGATTTCTGCAATGGAATGGTCTGGGCATTGGAGCGGCCGGATCCTGATGTCGAAGGCGCGTGGCAGAACAGGCTTCTTATTGATGCCCCCTTTCCGGTCAGTTCCATCGGCGAAGATGAAGAGGGCAACGTGTATGTCGTCGGCTACGGGGAGGGCGTTATTCTCATGGTTGTAGAGAGATAGTCCACAGAAACCCCAGGTAGTTAGGGATCCATCAGATCCGACTAGCGCACTATCCCCGGCGAAGCGCCTTCCCCAATCCTTTGCATATTTTCCTCCGGATTCGTTGACTTTCGTACACCGCTCTGCTATGTTTCGATCATGAATGTTCCAGCGCTGATAGCAACGTATCAGTTGCGTCAGCGGGAGTACCTGCTGCGTATTACGCGAGCGATGACGTCGCGTCTGGATCTGCCGAGCCTGTTGCGGTTAATCCTCGAGAGTGCGGCGGCGATGCTGGCCGCGCCGGCCGGGCTGATCGTTCTGGACGACGCGGCCGCGGCCGTACCCCTGGCGGACGGGCAGAGCATGGTGGAGGATGATGAGCCTTTTCGCATTCGGGCAGTGTATGGAATTCCAAAACAGCTTTTGCCCGCTTTTCGCCCGTTGTTGAAGATTGCGCCTCAGACGTGGCCGCTATCAGAGAAGAGCCAGGCGGAGGAGGAGTCGGGCGATACGGAGTTGTCCGGTGAATGGGCAACGGGATTTTCGGGAACGCCTATTCTTTCTCTGGGTGAGCGTTACCAGCAGGAGATGGAACGCCGCGTGCGGGAGGTGGAGTCGGCATTGGGCAATGAGCTGGGGCAGGTGATCGGGCTGCCCCTGCTATTTGAAGAGGACCTGCTCGGCGTAATCTATCTCTTTCGAGGAGACTCGCCCTTTTCTCCTCTGGACTGGCAGTTCTTGCAGGGGTTTGCCGATCAGGCCGCGATTGCCGTGCGCAACGCGCGGCTCTACCAGCAGATGGCGACGGAGCGCAATCGGCTGACAATGATTGTTCAGAACAGCGTGAACGGCATGATGATTTTGGCGCCGAACAGACAGGTGGAGGTCATCAACGAGCCACTGTCAGTGATGACGGGCGTACCGTCGAACGAGGCGGTCGGCCAGATGTGCGAAAAGGTGTTGCCGCTGGTTAATGTGCATGGAGAGGAAGTTTGCAGCGCAGATTTCGATGTGATGACTTTGCCGGAAGAGGGAACGCAGTGCGAGGGAGACATGGTTTCGTCGGACGGAGGCCGCGTCTCAGTTTCGGTAACTTTTGTACCGGTGAAGGATGAAGAAAACCGACTGGTGAATATAATTGCGAATGTCGTGGACATCACCCGTTTTCGAGAAGAAGAGGAGATGAAGTCGACCTTCACCTCGATCATCAGTCACGAGCTGAAGACGCCTGTGGCGCTGATCAAGGGGTATGCCCAGACGCTGGCGCGGCCTGACGCGGCCTGGGATGCGGATACAACTCGGCAGAGCCTGGAGGTCATTGAAGAGGAGGCGGACCGCCTTGAGTCGCTGATCAACAAACTGCTGGACGTCAGCCGTATACAGGCGGGCGGTCTGAAACTAGAGCGCTCCGAAGTCAACGTGCAACGGCTGCTGGAACGGATCGCGCAAGATTACCGAACGCAAACCGACGGGCACCGGATCGAGGTGGATTTGCCGCTGAACCTACCGCTTGTTTGTGGCGATGAGGAGCGGTTGCGCCAAGTGTTTACCAATCTTCTCAGCAACGCCATCAAGTATTCGCCGGACGGCGGTGACATTCGCATTGGCGGCTGGGAGGAGGAAGCTGAGGAGCAAGGCGCGGAAGGGCGGCTTGTCCTTTATGTGGCGGACGAGGGCATCGGCATTCCGGCAATAGAGCTGCCCAGGGTATTCGAGCGGTACTACCGGGTCGACAGCGGGCTGCGCCGCACAACGGCGGGCACCGGACTCGGCCTGTTCTTGATCAATGCGATCGTCGAAGCGCACCAGGGGGAAGTATGGGTGCGCAGCGATGTGAATCAAGGCACAACCGTTTTTGTGGCGCTGCCGGCGGAAGAGAAAAAGGACGAAGAGCGTGCCGTTGCCAGTGGCGATGTCAGCCATAGCGAGTCTGAGCAAGATGAGCTTTTTTGATTCGCCATCGATTGTACGGCGCCCGGTCAGCAGTTCCGATTCGGTGGATTTCGAGCAGTTGCGCTTTAGGCTGGCGGCGGTGGGCATGATCGTACTTGTGGCGGCGGCCGCGTTGATGCTGCGTCTGTATCGTCTGTCTGAGCTGCCGCCGGGCCTCGACGCAGGGGAAGCGGCGAATGGGCTGGATGCACTAAGAGTATTGGAAGGAGAGCACGCTGTCTTTTTTCCTGAGAGGTTTCGTGGCCGCGAGGGAATGGCCATGTATGCGATTGCCGCGTCGATCTATTTCTTGGGGCAGACTGCGCTAGCCATTCGCCTGCCTTCTGCATTGGCTAGTGTGGGCGCGGTGCTGGCTGTCTTCTGGCTGGGAAGGACTCTTTTCGGGAGAGACGATCAGAAAGGTGATGCCACGCCGTGGCGTGGTATGTTTGTGGGGGGCGTCAGCGCAGGGCTGATGGCGGTCTCTCTCGTCCAGACCATTATTGGGCGGACCGGATTCCGAACTACCTTGCTGCCGCTTTTTCTTTGTCTGTGTGTGACATTGCTTTGGGAGGGATGGAGACGACGGAGTTGGCGGTTGGTCCTGATGGGAGGAGTTTGCGCAGGGCTGCTTCCGTATACTTACATTCCTGCGCGTCTCACGCCTTTTCTGTTTCTTCTGTTTGGTCTGACTTTTTTTCTGCCGATTGGGTCGTTCACCAGAGAACGAGTGCGGGCGGAACTGCCGTGGGCAGCTCTCTTTGTGACCGTGACTGGGTTGGTGGCGGCACCGATTCTGATCTATTTTGCGCTGAATCCCGAGAGTTTCTTTTCCCGCAGCGGCGAAGTCTGGATGTTCGAACCCGGGAGGATTGAGGGGAACCGTCTGCACGCGTTTTTCAGAAATGTGTGGGAGCATCTGCTGGTCTTCGGGGTGCGCGGCGACCCGACTTGGCGGCATAGTTTTGCAAGCAAGTCGATGCTGAACCCATTGGAAGCCATTTTTTTTTGGCTTGGCGCGGCAATTGCGGTATGGCAGTGGCAGAGGAAACCCGCGTATCGGCTCTTGCTTCTGTGGCTGGCACTTCTTTCAGTGCCGGCAATACTGGCTATCGATTATCCTCCCAGCGTGCTTCGCATGATCGGCGCGGCGCCGGCCGCCTATCTGTTGATTGGTATTGGGCTTTGGGAGGGGTTCCGCTTTGTGAAGGGGCGGTACTTTCAGGCCAACGAGGCGGGCGCAGCTTTAGCGGTGGGGAGTCTGGCCTGCGGGATGATCTTGGTCCAGGGCGGTTTGACTTATCGTGACTATTTTCATAGGTGGGGAAACGCGCAGGATACTTTTGAGGCGTATCAACTGGAGTGGGCAGAACTGGCGCGGGCGCTGAGCGCGCAACCGGCTGACGTCGGCACTGTCTATCTGGTCCCTGGCTTTCAGCAGCATGACACCTTTGAATACCTCTATCAAGGCAAATCTCCAGCATACATAATATTCATGGATTCCTCCGATCTGGCTCAGGAGGTTCACTCGGTGTTGGCGGCAAATAGACAGGTGTCCACGGTAAAGGTCGTGGAGTGGAACTACGTGAACAGGTGGGTAGAGGATGATATAGGTCGTTTTGATTTTCTGCTGACCAAGTACGGAAGGCGGGCAGGCAGCGAAGAACACGGCGACTTTCAGCTCCACAACTACGCTGATATTCACCTCAACCCCCCCTGGGCATTTCACGAACAGCTGGAGCCGCTTGAGATTCGCTACGATGGCGGAATTGTCTTGCGCGGGGCAGCCCTTGGTCAGGACGAAGACCAGTTGCCTACTGAGGAGGTGGCCTTGGCACGGGGTCATTCGATGTGGGGCGTGTTGGAGTGGCAGATAGACCCCGGGCTGGAGATCGACTATGCGATCTCACTACGCATTTACGATGGAGCGGGCATGATGGTCCGCCAGGAAGACAGCATTTTATGGAAGGCGACAAACCACACGCCTACGAGCCACTGGGCGCCTGATGAGAAGGTTGAGACACTGTTTCGGCTTGGCGTCCCGGCCGAACTCCAGCCGGGCTACTACGAGTTGCGGTTGGTCGTCTACGATTTTGAAACGCAGACGCCTACGGTCCAACAAGAAGTGTGGGAGCCGGAGGTTACATTGGCGCGCTTGCGTCTGTTGGATGGTGATCCCTAAACGCGGCTACCTGCTGGCGCTGGCCGGGATTCCCGGAAGTGACGACGAACGAGAAGAGAGAAAGAACGATATGAGTAGAGCCTGTGGCTGAGGCAAAGATTACGACAGGCAGTTCAGTCCGAACAAAAAGGGACAAAGGCCTTCGTTTGGCCCTTGTAACGGCAGGAATCGCAATTGCCCTAGCGCTTGCTGCCTCAGTGCTCCGTCTGTACCGTCTCGCCGAAGTGCCGCCTGGAATCTATCTCACGGAAGGGATACACGGGGTAAACGCCCTCCAGGTGCTGCGAGGAGAACATGCAGTCTTTTTCCCTGATGACTATGGCCGAGCAGGGATGATCATCTATGCGGTGGCGCTGACCACCTCCTTTCTGGGCCGCACGATGCTGGCCGTTCGACTGCCCGCCGCGCTGGCTAGCACGGGGACGGTTCTTGCCGTCTTTTGGTTGGGGAACACTCTCTTTGGTCGGGATGAAAACGGGCGCAGCACACCTTGGCGCGGGCTGTTGATTGGCGGGGTAAGCGCGGGTCTCCTGGCTGTATCAATTGCACAGACCGTTCTTGGACGCACGGCATTCAGGGGGAATTTTCTGCCGCTGCTGCTATGTCTCTGCTTTGCGCTGCTTTGGCGAGGATGGAGCGAGAAGAGCCGGTGGAGGGTTGTGTTGGCGGGTGTGTGCGCCGGGCTGTTGCCATACACATATACGCCGTCGCGTTTCGTGCCATTTCTCTTCCTCCTCTTCGGCCTGAGTTTTCTGCCGCCTCTTGGCAATTTCACCAAGGAGAAGGCGCGTGCAAACCTGCCGTTTGCAGTCCTATTCCTAGGGGTAGCGGTTATCGTCGCCGCACCGATCCTGATCCACTTTGCTGTGCACCCAGACCATTTTGTAATGCGCAGCAACCAGCTGCTGGTACTGAGGCCGGATCATGGACTGGCAGCCTCCCTGGTTGCGTTCGGAAGAAACGCGTGGGACCATGTGCTGTCATTTGGATTTCGCGGCGACCCGAGTATGCGGCACAATTTTCCCGGCCAGCCACTATTGAATCCGTATGAGGCTCTTCTTTTCTGGCTAGGCGTAGGGATGGCAATGCTTAGGTGGAAGAGCCGTCCGGTCTGTCGTCTGTTGCTTCTCTGGCTTGGGATTCTTATGTTACCCGCAATGTTGTCGAGGGATAATGTGGTTCCCCACTTCCTGCGCATGATCGGAGCGGCACCGGCCGTATATCTGCTCATAGGCGTCGGCTTGTCGGAAGCGTACGGTTTCATTAGGGAGCGTTACTTCCGGGAGAGCGGGAGCAGGTCTACCGTATTGGTGGCAGCTGTAGTCGGTTTTCTGATTGTGGCGCAGGGCACCATGAGTTTTCGCACCTACTTTGAGAGGTGGGTGGCGGTTCCCGAGATGGGCGACGCGTACGACCTGGAGTGGATAGAGTTGGCCCGTGTTCTGAACGAGCTGCCCTCCAGCTCAGGTAGCGTTTACTTAATACCTACCTACCACAGCCCATACAGTTTTCAATATCTGTACCAGGGCGATTCGCCGGTGCATCTTCTGCACCCAAGCTCGCCGGGCCTGGCGCGAGAGGTCGAGACCGCGTTGAGGGCAGCCGAGA
>DAOUHX010000435.1:0-4106 GCA_034428395.1 Caldilineaceae bacterium | reverse complement strand
CCGCGCGGGCGGACGGCTTGGGCCACTGGCTGGGCGACGCCGGCAGTGGCTTCAATATCGGGCGCGCCGGACTGCGGGCCGCAGTGGCCGCCCTTGACGGCCGCGGCCCCGCGACCTGCCTGACCGACAGTTTCCTCGCCATCGCAGGGCGCCTGCGCCAGGAGTGGGTCGCCTGGATCGCCGACCTCGACACCACCATCTCGCATGCCCATTTCCAGTTGCGCTCCTTTGCGCCCTTTGTCACGCAGGCGGCAGAAGGCGGAGACAGCGTGGCGCTCTCGATTCTCGACAACGCCGGGGCTGCACTTGCCGCAACAGTCGCATCGGCAATTCGCAGGGCTGGGCACTTTTCCGCCCCACGGGTCGCCATGACCGGCAGCGTTTTGGAGGAATCGTTGCACCTGAGGCGCGCATTTCAGTCCGAGCTCACCGCGCAGCTGCCCGGCTGCCATTTCGTGCCCGTGCGCGCGTCCCCTGCTTATGGCGCATCTCTGCTGGCTCGCAAGCCTGCGCTCTTGCCCAAGGACACACTGCAAGCACATGGACAGCCGCATCCCGGCTGAACTCACGGGCGCAATGGACTTAGCCGTCTTCGCGGCCGTGCCATCCGCCGCAAGGAGTGAAAATGTACCAGGGCTTTGAAATCATTGACTTTCACGTTCATTTCCCCACACAAAAGCCGTGGTTCCCGAATATGGGAAACACCATGCAAAATTATGTCGAGAAGGTTGGCGAGGAGCGGGCGCGCAAAGTGCAGGAGTTGAGCCGCCCCTACGGTGAACACTGGCGACGCATGTGGGGATTCCCGCAGGCCGAATCGGGCGACGACCACCCGGGAGACAGGGAGCAGGCCCGTCGCTGGGCAGCAGAACTGGACGAACACGGCGTGCGTGCGGTAGGCTTCGTAACCGGCGGCGGCAACGAGCATCTGGCCGAAATCGTCAGTTGGTACCCCGACAAATTCATCGGGTTCGCACATCACAACCCCTTCGACGGGGACGCAGTTGCCCAATTGGAACATGCGGTAACCGATCTGGGGCTTCGGGGGTATAAGCTGCTGGCGCCTATGATCGAACAGCCAATCGAGGACGAGTCTATCTGGCCTGTCTGGGAGAAATGCGCCGAGCTGGACATCCCCGTACTCATCCATTTCGGCATTCAAGGGAGTGCCGGCGGCATCGCCTGGCATGAAAACATCAGCCCATTCAAGCTGCACAACATCGCCAAGGCCTTCCCCGACGTGACATTTGTCATCCCGCATTTCGGCTGCGCCTGGGAACGGGAGACGCTGCAGCTCTGCTGGGCATGCCCCAACGTATGCGTGGACACCAGCGGCAGCCTCCAGTGGATCCGCTGGGTGCCCGGTGAGGTAACCGTAAAGTATCTGTTCCGAAAATACTACGAGACAATCGGCCCCAGCCGCATCATCTTTGGCACCGACAGCAGCTGGTTCCCGCGCGGCTTTACTCTCGAATACCTGCAAGACCAGATGCGCAATTGCCTGGACCTGAACCTGCCCGAAAAGGACATTCAGATGATTTTCGCGGGCAACGCCGCACGCCTGCTCAAGATTCCCATGTGACTTTGCCCTTCTCAACAGCCTATCGAGGCACTGTACGGACGAATGAGTCCCTATTTTTTCACTCTAAGGAGGAAATGAACGATGACACGGTCCCATTTGCCCATCCTGATCAGCGTTTTTCTTGTGAGCGCGCTGCTGCTGGCCGCCTGCCCCGCGCCCGCCGCGCCCGCCCCGGAAGCTGCGCCCGAAGAATCCGCGCCGGCTGAAGAGGTAGTCGAGATCGAATACTGGCAGTACAATTTTGGCGCCAGGGTCGATGCCATGAATCAACTGATCGCCAATTTTGAGGAGGCCAATCCGAATATCAAGGTCATCCACAACGCCGACATCCCCTACGCCGAGTTTCGCGACAAGATCGCTGCCAGCGTCCCTGCCGGCGTAGGCCCGGACGTGGCCACTCTGTTCTACGGCTGGCAGTCGGTATGGATCGACGCCGGCTATCTCGTGCCCCTGCCGGAGGATGCCTTCCCGCCTTCGATGGTCGGCGAGAAGTTCAGCCCGATGGTGCAGGCCAGTTTCGTCGAAGGCACGCTCTACACGCTGCCCACCGCCGTACGCGCTCTCGCGCTCTTCTACAACAAAGACCTGATGGCAGAGGCCGGGCTTGATCCCGAAAGCCCGCCGGCAACGCTGGATGAGCTTGTCGATCAGGCCGTGGCGTGCACGCAGCGAGACGACGAAGGCAATCTCGTTGTCCAGGGCTTCGTTGCCGACCCGTCCGCCCAGGACCACCACTGGTTCCGCGAGGTGCTGGTACGTCAGTTCGGCGGAGTGCCTTACAGCGACGACACAACCGAGGTTCTCTACAACGACGAGGCCGGTCTCCAGGCCTGGAACTATCTGCTCGCCTTCCACACCGAGCTGGCGACCGGCGACCGCGACCTGTTTGACGGCAGTACCAACGCCTTCGTCGGCGGCCACGTTTGCTTCCACGTGGACGGCTCCTTCCGTCTCGGTACCATCGCCAACAACAATCCCGAGATGAACTTCGGTGTCACCGAGTTGCCCGAGCACAACGGCATCAAGAGCACCTTTGGTTCCTACTGGACCCACGGGCTGACCAAGAAGGCCGCCGCCGACCAGGACCGATTCGACGCCTCGGTCAAGTTCCTGCAGTACATCACCAGCTCGGAGGCCGGCGCCATCTGGGTCGACATTGTCGGTGAACTGCCTGCCCAACTCGAAGCAGGTAGCAATCCCGAGCTGCTTGCCGATGAGAAACTGGGGGCGTTTGCCGCCGGACTGGCATACTCTTACGCCACATTCTTCGTCGATGAGAGCAATCAGCGTCAGGCCATCATCGATTCTTTCGACATGGTGATCCTGGCCGACGAGGACCCGGAAACGGCCCTGCAGATCGCTGCAGAAGCCGACCAGGAGCTTCTGGACGAATTCTGGTCCAGCCGCTAATCGAGGTCTGAAAAACGGGAGTAGAGGGGATGCCCGACCGCTTGGACACTCCTCTCTCCTCCTTTCCACGTGGTTCTCAGGACATAAGCGCGTGCAGCGATCTGCGCCAACAGGACTGACAGACTACTAAAGCCACGGAACTGTTCAATGCGTTTGACCCTCCAACAGCGGCAGATCGTTTGGGCCTACGTCTTTATGAGCGCGGCGCTCGTTTTCTTCATTGTCATCCGCTGGTATCCGACCATACTGGCCTTCAATGTCAGCTTTCGCGACTGGAATGTGTTTGAGGGCTCAGGCCCTTGGGTCGGATTCGAGAACTATCAGGAGATCTGGGAGGACGCCGGCAAACCGCGCAGCTCGGTGACAGCGGCTTTTTCCAATACCGTTCGTTACGTACTGTTCGGGGTGCCTTCCGAACTCATTCTGGCGTTGTCAATCGCCCTGCTTCTGGCGCAGATTCGCCGCCTCTCTGCGGTCTTCCGAGTCGCCTATTTCGCGCCCTATGTCACCTCTGCCGTGGCTGTGGCCTTTGTCTGGAACTGGCTCTATCAGCCGGAATCCGGCCTGCTGAATCAGACACTCGACCTGGTCGGGCTGCCCGATCAGCCCTTCACCAAGAGTCCCAAACAGGCGTTGCCGTCGATTACGGCGGTCGCCGTTTGGCAGAATCTCGGCTTTGCCGTCATCATCTTTCTAGCCGGCATCCAACAGATTCCCGGCCAGTACTACGAAGCCGCCCGCATCGACGGCGCCAATTCCTGGCAACTTTTCTGGCGCATCACCTTGCCACTCCTCAATCCGATCATCGTCTATCTGACCGTTCTTGGCACGATATCCTACCTGCGGCTGTTCGCCCTCGTGCAGAACATGAGCCCGCAAGGAACGGGCGGCCCCCTGAAAAGTACGACGACCGTCGTCCTAGAGGTCTACCGAGAGGGATTCTCCAGTTACAAAATGGGCTATGCCGGCGCGCTCACCGTGCTGCTGTTCCTGCTTATCCTGCTGATTACCATCATCCAGCTGCGATTTCTGTCGCGGCGCGTTGAGTATTAGGGAAAGGCACGAAGGAAAGGCTGCCCATGTCTTCTTCAGCTGAAATTGGCAACGAAAGCGC
>DAOUHX010000434.1:0-8458 GCA_034428395.1 Caldilineaceae bacterium | reverse complement strand
GAGTCAGATCTCCCGCGCCACCGTTGCGACCGCGGCAACGGTGGCGTCGATCACATCCTCGGTGTGCGCGGTGGAGAGGAACCAAGCGCCCCGTTCCAGCGCGCGCACGCCGCTGTGGTGCAACGCCGCGGTGAAGCGCACATACCGCTCCCTGTCCGCCTGCAGCGAACTGCGATAGTCGGTCACAGGCGACTCCACGCCGAATCCCACATGGAAGATCTGGGGGAACCCGTCAACACGGGCCTGGATGTCGGCCGCGTCCAACGCCGCGCGGATGCCCTGCATCAGCCGCGTTCCCTGCCGGTCGAGGGTGGCAAAGGTACCCGGTTTTTCCAGCTCGTGCAGCGTCGCGACGAGCGCAGCCATGCAGGCCGGATGGCCGTTGAAGGTGCCGCCGTGCATCACCTCTCCGCTGCCGAAGCGATCCATCAGGTCGGCGCGGCCGGCGAAGCAGGAGACGGGGAAACCGCTGGCGACCGCCTTGCCGAAGGTCGCGAGGTCGGGCGTAACGCCGAAATGGGCCTGCGCGCCGCCCGGAGCCACGCGGAAGCCGGTGATGACCTCATCGAAGATCAGGACCGTGCCCGTATCGCTGCAGGCGCGGCGCACTCCTTCCAGGTAGCCGGCAGCCGGGAAGATGGTGCTGGTGTTGCACATCGCCGGCTCCATAATCACCGCGGCCACGTCCCCGCGGCCAAGGCGCTTCTCAAGCAGCTCCAGATTGTTCCACGGCAGCACCTCCGTGTGCAGCCCTGCCTGCGGGTCCTGCCCGGCGCTGGCGGGAACCGGCACGGGCGTCTCCTCGGGGCCGTACTCGTCCGGCGAGGGCGCGATGCTCCACAGAATGTTGTCCATCCAGCCGTGGTAGTGCCCTTCAAACTTGATGATAACCGCACGCCCGGTCGCGGCCCGCGCCAGCCTTATCACCGCCTGCACCACTTCGCTGCCCGCGCAGCTGAAGCGCACCCGTTCAGCGCAGGGCACCATGCGGCAGACGAGCCTGGCCGCCTCCTGCTCGATACGGCTCTGCCCGGCATATAGAATGCCCGAACTGAGCTGCTCCTGCACTGCCTCAAGCACCGGCGCCGGGTTGTGGCCCAGGATCATCGGTCCCATGCCCAGATAGTAATCGATCAGCCGGTTGCCGTCGGCGTCGTACAGGTACGGCCCCGCGCCGCGTTCGAAAACCAGCGGCGTCGGCGCGATCCCCAGGCGGTAGCTGCTGTTCACGCCGCCGGGCAGCTGTTGCGACGCCGCGGCGATCAACTGTTTGGAGGTCTCGAATGTCGCCATGTCTGAACCGTGGCTCCTTTTCGTTGTCAGCGTAACGGAGTGCACATTATCACAGTTTTCCGGCGCGCACACAAGCGTACGGGAGGGCGCTCAGTTGCCATTTTGCCGGTTGACGGTTACGCTTTGTCTACCGCAATCTTTAGAAAGATCCCGCCTGCACAGCAGTGGAGAAACGCACATGTCAACGTTCAGCTATGCCGGTCTGTATGCCCGCAACGCGTCCGAGCCGAAGGGCCTGGGCTTCGGCACACGGGGCAAATACGACTTCGCCGTCGCCTATCCGGACCCGGGTTCGCTGCCGCTGGCGGGGCTTCTCGAAGGTCTGAGGCAGGCGATGGAGGAGGAGGGCGGCGATCTCTCACTCTACGCGCATCCCCAGGGCTACACGCCGCTGCGCGAGTTCGTGGCCGCCAAGCTGCAACGCGACCGGGCGATCAACGTGCCGGCCGAGGAGATTATCCTGGGCGACGGCTCCAGCCAGCCGATCCACATGATCGCTGAAACGCTGCTCGACCCTGGCGACGTCGTCCTGACCGAAGATTTCGTCTACGCGGGCACGCTCAATACATTCCGCCGCTTCCGCGCCGACATGCGCGGCGTGGCGACCGATGAGGAGGGCATGATCCCGGCGTCGGTCGAAGAGGTCATCCGCAGCGCGCGCGGCGAGGGCAGGCCGCCGAAACTGATCTACACTGTGCCGACCTTCCAGAATCCACAGGGTTGGACGATGACCTTGGCGCGGCGTAAGGCCCTGGTACAGCTTTCGCAGCAATATGACGTGCCGATCGTCGAGGACGACTGTTATGTCGATCTGCGCTACGAAGGGACCGACGAGCCGTCGATCTACTCGCTGGACGGCAGCGGCCGCGTGCTCTACGTGGCCTCCTTCTCAAAAATCATCGCGCCGGGAATGCGCATCGGCTACATGACCGGCCCGCGCGAGTTTCTCGAGCGGGCGTTGGGCGCAAAGAGCGGCGGCGCGGTCAGCACCTTCGGCTCGTGGGCTGTGCACCGCTATTCCACCGGCCATCTGCACAGCCACATCGAAGAAATAAACGATATCCAGAAACAGCGCCGGGACGCAATGC
Organism: Caldilineaceae bacterium; assembly: GCA_034428395.1. Classification (GTDB taxonomy): domain Bacteria; phylum Chloroflexota; class Anaerolineae; order Caldilineales; family Caldilineaceae; genus Bin5. Next base: position 6,077 of record DAOUHX010000434.1, on the reverse strand, counting down.
TGGCGGCGCTCGACGAGCACTTCAGCGGCAGCGGCGCGCGCTGGAGCCGGCCCGAAGGCGGCCTTTTCATCTGGCTGCAGCTGCCCGCGGGCGCGGACGCGGCTGCCGTGCGCGACGACATTTTGGACGAGTACGACGTCGGCTATCTTGCCGGGCCGCCCTTTGCGCCGGACGGCGTATCCGGGACCAACTGCCTGCGGCTCTGTTTTGGCTACAACACGGCGGAGGAGATCACGGAAGGGATCGGGCGGCTGGCGACCGCGTTCCGCGCCAAAGGGTTGGTCGCATAGAGGTTAGCTGAAACGAAGCCGAGGATCCGCCCAAGCCCCGACGGGCCGGTCAATGCCATCCCACCCAGCACACGAGGACCTCGTGAAGGAGGTGCGCTCCTGGTACATTCAGGATTACGCCAGCCTGGGAAAGGTCGTGGCGCGGCGCCGCTACGGCTACTATAGCCGGATCGAAAAGACCGGCTATTGCGACGTCCACATTGTGGAACCGTTTGACCCTTCAGAGGCGGCCGCCTTTCATGCCGACGTGTGCGCCTACTACGGGCAGCGGCGGGTCCTCATCTTCACCCACGGGCAAGCCGTTGACAGCCGGCTGTCTGAAGCACTGGTCCAGGTCGGCTGTGTCCGCGGCAGTGCGAAGCTGTATCTGGCCCACGTTAACGGGGGTTCATTGCATGCAGCCAAGCCGGGCGCCGGCTGGATCGAGCCGGTTACGCACAGGAATCTGCTCGACTACCAGATTGCCAAGCTAAAGGCATTCGCCGACAGCGAAGAGGAGCCGGACCCGGCTGCGGTCGAGGCCGGCATGAAGATACGCCGGGCGGAGCTGGCTGCCGATGGGACCTTTCTCATCGCCCGCGTCGGGGATGAAGCCGCCGGCATCATCGGATGGTACGAGGGGACAGACCGGTATATCTTCCACTTGGCGACGCGGGTCCCATTTCGCAACCGGGGTATTGCCCGTCAACTGCTTTCCCACCTGATTGAAGATACGTACGCGCTGGACAGGCGGTCGATTTTGATCGCTACAGACCCGGCTGATACGCCCATTCAGTTCTATCGCCGCATGGGCTTTGTCGACGCGATCTACTGGATGGGCAGCTGGATTCTGGACGGTTCTTCGGGGCGGTAACGGGCGGCCGCGCCGGCTTTCATCTGTACGACTGCGGCAGGGGCAGCTCCGCGTATTCAAGGCGGCCCAGGTCGGTCACCTCGCCGGCGGTGATGTCGAAGAGAATGGCGTCGAGCGTCCCGTCCCTGTACAGCAGGAATGAACTCAGCACGACGTCGAGGATGAGACCGTAGCGGCCGGATTCGAGTCCCTCAAATACAAAGCGGCCCATGGCGTCGGTGTAGGCGACCGGCGCGGTGGACGGTTCATAGGCGACGACGCGTTCGGTGCCCTCGTCGTCGCTCAGCGGCTGACCGAGCGCGATCTTGACATCGGCTACCGGTCTGAAGCCGTCCTCCGTCTTGAGCAGGAGCATGCCGGTCAGCGCGCCCGCATCGGCTGTGGTCTTGATCGGTGGGGCTGGCGAATCCGCAGCCGGTTCGCCGTTTGCGAGAGGGTTGGCGGCGGTGGCGGTCCGCTCGGTCATCAACTGCGGCGAACTCTGCGCCGCGCTGGGAAGCTCGCCGCCGGATCTGCACCCCAGGACCAGCAGAGCCAGAAGTAAAGTCCACGCCCAGCGTCTCATGCCGCCTTCGCTTTCAACGCAGGGCGGGCGCCCAGCCCCTCTTGGATGCGGGGCGGCGGCCAATCCCCGCGCCTATCACTGGTTGATGCCCTCGTAGACCAGAAACTGGTCGTCGGTCGCGTCGCTCTTCAACTGGTTGACCACGGCGATGATCTTGGCGTCGTCAGCGCTGGCTGTGCAGGAGGCGCTGCCCACATAGCCGTCCTGGATCTTGCTTGCCTGCAGGTCTGTCAGCGTCTCGTTGGCCTGCAGCGTCGCGCTGATCGAGTAGGTCGTGTCGGTGAATGAGCACTCAACCGTCGTCTCTGCCGAGCCAACGTTCATCACATTGACGGTGGTGAAGAAGCCGCTGTTGCGATCCATGATTGCGGGCAGGCGCACCGTCTTGGTGGCGTCGTCCGGGTTGAAACTGCCGTAGGCGGCGAAGTGTGTCAGGGGATTGCTGCCGACGTGCTGATTGACAACGGCGGCCAGGGGCTGGCTGGCACTGTTGGCCGAAACATGGGCTGAACCGATGAACCGCTCGCCGCCCGTACAGGTCGAGTTGGAGCCGTCCGCAAACGCTCCGCCCGTGAACTCTACCGTCTGATTGGCTGCGATCGTCTGCGTTTCGGTGCAGGCGGTGCCTGCTGCCGAGGGTTTATAGGATACGGTAACACTGGTGTCGGTGTCACCCGTGTTCTGAATCTGAACGTCGGTATTGAAGCCGTTGTTGTTGGCGTTGATCACCGGCATCACAGGATTGGTCGCGCCGCTGGCGAAGCCGCTGTAGGCTGCCAGCGATCCGGCGTCCTCCTGGAATACCACCGCCACGACCGGTTCGTCGCTCGTAATCTCGGCCGCGAAGACCTTGCTCGTATGCGGCTCCTGATTCTGATAGAAGTTGTGCGATGCGTGCGCCGCCAGCGTGATCGTGGTCGTGATGCCGTCGCTGTAGTTCACCGTCACATTTGTGGACGAGGCGCTGGCATTCTGAAGCGTGAACCAGCTGTTGAAGCCGCCGTCCTGGTTGGCCATCAACAGAGGCAGGTAGACGGTCGTGCTGCCCTGGCTGCGGCCCAGGTAGGTCCCGCCGGCGGTCAGCCCGCTGTTCATCATGCTGCTGAGCGCGGCGACCGGCTGATTGGATGAGATTACGACCGAGCCGGTGAACCCCTCAGCTACCGGCAATGTGAAATAGATCTTGGAACGATCGCGCTCGATGATGTCGGTGAGCGTCTTTTCCAGGCTGCCGTCCTGCCTGTAAAAGGCCAGGATGACATTGGCCGTCGTGTCGCTCATGTTATAGGTCTGAATCGTCGACTTGTAGCCGGAAAACTGGCCTTGGGCAAAGATCAGCGAGCCGCCGACGCCGAAGGTGAGCGCCAGTGCGAACGCAATTGTCACAAAGACCAACAGCTGCTTCCGTTTCATGAATCTGCCCTGCTCCTTCCCGTATAGGGGCTCAAACGCCGGCGCAAGACCTGGCTGTTCATCGAACGCGCCGGAACTTCAGTGTAGTGCAACTGTGCCGAGGCGTCAACAACAATTGAATATTCACAATGGAAAGTCAGCGGCTCTTGCGCATGTTGTTCGGGCTGCCTGGCCTACCCCGGCCGGGGAGCGGTCTTCCCGGGGAGATCAAGGGAGATCCGGCGGACCGGCTGCGGATTCTCTGAGCGGAGCGCGCCCAGGGCCAGCCTTCGCAGGTGTGGGCGCGTCGATACAAACCGGCAGAATTGCCATCGCCTCGCGGGTTCTATCTTTTGCCAGGTTTGTCTCGATTGCCGCGCCCCGGGTCGCGCTGCCTTGCCCGGTTGACCAGGTAGCTGCCAAAGAGCATCTGACCCAGGCCGCCGATTTCGGGGCGCGCGCTCTCTTCCTGCGGCCGGTCCCAGTCTCGCAGCTTGGCGTCTCGCTCCCACTTTGCGCGGCCCTCGAACAGCCCTTCGAGTTGTTCTTCCAGCGGCTTGGCATCTTCCGCGGTCAGATATGCACGCCAGCTGTCCAGCAGCGCGGAGAACTGGTCCAGCCGTTGCAACAACGCCTCCCGGTTGGAGAAGAGCGCCGCAGCCTGTTCCTCGGGTATGGCGTCCAGCGTCGTGCTGCGCGCGAAGCGGCGGCCGGCCAGCTTCTGGCTCTCATGCCAGCCTGATGCGCCGTACGCGGTCTGGAAGAGGGCGGCAGCCAGCAGCTCGGGCAGCTGCTCCACGGCCGCGGCGATGCCGTCGTGTTCAACCGGGTCGATGTAGAGCGGCTTCGCGCCCAGCCGCGTCAGCAGATTGCTTACAAGCTCCAACGCGCTGGAACTTGTGCGCGGGGCCGAGCCGATGCAGAAGGTGCATTCGTCGAAGTAGTCGCTGCGCGGCTCCGGCTGGCTGCCCGTGTCGTTGTGCACCGGTCTGCCGACGACAAAGTTGATGTTTTCCGGCAGATTGTCGGCAGCCACTTTGAGCGCCGGCTGCATGACCGGACCGATGCTGAAGACAACCGCGTCCTCCGCGAGATCCTCGTGGATGTGCTGCAATGTGTCCGCCATCTCCAGCAGCGGTTCGGTGATGACGACCAGGCTGGCGTTGTCGCAGGCGCGGTGCAGATTCCAGGTCGATGTATCGACTCCACCCTGCTTTTTTGCCAGATTCATGCGCGACGGTTCGCGGTCGTGGCCGACGACCTGGTAGTTGCCGGCATCCTTGCGTAACGAAAGTCCGATGCTGGTCCCAATCAGGTCAAGCCCGAGAATTGTGATTTTTGCTGCGGTCTCTGCCATGAGTCGTTGTCCTGGGAATCAGATGCGCTCCCTTGTGAGCGCAACCTAAATTTTTTTGCCGCCGGTGGGCTGCCGTCAGTTGCGACCGTCAGCCCACTGCAGCGCCGTGAGCAGCCGTTCGCGATGCTCCGCGCTCTCCTGCGGGTCCCCGGCCACCGCCCGGCCCCGCTTCTCCAGCCGGCGCCCCGTCTTCTCCTGGTGATGGGCGATCAGCCAGCACGTGAGCGGGCTGCAACCATCCGCTTCTGCCCAACCGGCGCCAATGCGCGGGTGCTCAAGATGGACGTGCAACAGATAGCGCCAGCCGCCGTACGCGTCAGCTACCGCCAGGCGGGCGGCGAGCCCCGGCGCGACTGCCTCTATCAGCACCAGCGCGCTGCGTATCCACGCGTTAAAGGTCAGTCCGGCTGCCGCGGCCGCCACTTTGCCGCTGTCGTGGAGCAGCGCGGCCGCGGCCAAATGGGGATCATGCCAGCCCGCGTGCTGCAGTGTCGTCAGCACGTTCAAACTGTGCCGCTGGGCGTCCACCGGCATCTGCCGGAAGCGCTCCAGCCCGGCAGGCGGCAGAAATGCGGCCGCCGCCTGAAGCTCTTCCCCCGATACGGCAGCCGTAACGCCGCGCACGAACTGGCGTACGCGCCGGACGATCCTGCGGAAACCGCGGACCTCCGCCTGCCCTGCTTTCATCCTCTTACCCGGTTTTCGGCAGACGGCCCAAGCCCTGCGATTGTCGAGCCGGACTGCACTCCGTTGCTTCATCATACTCAATCAGTGCCATGCTCCCAAATGGAAAAAGGTGGGGCCGTTGTCCGCAGTCCAGAACACGGATGGACTTGAGTGGACGCCGGTTCGGGGACCGGGGGGCGTTACCCGAAAGCCCGTAGCAGCCACTGAATGATCAGGCCAACCGGCACCATAATGATGCCGCGTGCAAAGTAGATCGTGGCCAGCAGAATGATAAAACCGAAGCGGCCGAGAAAGATGCGCAGTGCGAAGTTGTCTCCGGGCAGAAGAGAGAACAGGATGTGGGAACCATCCAGCGGCGGAATCGGAATCATATTGAATACGAACAGAGTTACATTGATAACGATAAAGAATGCGAGAAAATCTCTCAGCATGGAGATTTCGCCGAATTGAACCAGCGAGACGGCAACGGCAGCCAGGAGCAGATTGCTGACCGGGCCTGCCGCGGCGACCAGGATCGTCCCTAAGCGGACATCTACATTGATATTGTTGGGGTTCCATTCAACCGGTTTGGCCCACCCGAAGCCGGTAAACAGGATCAACAACGCACCGATCGGATCGATGTGGGCCATGGGATTGAAGGTATAGCGCCCCTGCATGCGCGGCGTATCATCCCCTAGTTGGACGGCCATGGCCGCGTGCGCCATCTCGTGGACGGGAAAGGCAACAAGAATGATGATTGCGGAAGCGATGATCCATGAAGGATCGCTCAGCCGTCCCAGGGAAACCGTGCCGGACAGGAGCGCATACAGAACCAGAACCCCGACGACGCCGATAACTGTTTTCTGCGTACGGGAGAGGGCGTTCCAACCCCGTCCGCCAGGTTCTTGGTACATGTGGAAGACTCCGGAAAGCTACGATATTCGCATCATAGAG
>DAOUHX010000433.1:0-3516 GCA_034428395.1 Caldilineaceae bacterium | reverse complement strand
GATTTGGTGGAGTCTTGAAAAGAACAACGCCCTGGGGCCCAATCCGATGAGCCTGGCCGACATAGCCGACGCCAAAGCTGTTCTGCGTTCCGATGCCATTCGGGCCGCCGTCACACAAACGGCAAGCGGTATGGTAAAAGGTGCGATAATGTCGGTGGTTGTAGGCGGCGCACTGGCCTGCCTGGAGTGCGGGCTGGACTATGCGGAGGGCAAAATTACAAAGCGTGAGATGGTGCAAAGAGTGGTGCGCGCAGGCGTCATGGATGGTGGTGGGGCGTTCTTCACGACCGGCATAATTGTCGGCATCTCGCTGGTCTTCCCTTTCATGATTCCAATACTGACTCCGGTGTTTCTTGTGCTTCAGGGGGCATCTTTCGCCCTCATGGGAGCGAGGGGTGTCAAATTGGCCAAAGGGTGGTGGGCCGTCTTGGAAAGGCAGCAGCTTCCAGTTTATTCCTCTTTTGGGGAGGCAGTCAAAGCAATTCCAATGAGGGCAAAAGACCTTTCTGCGACGGCCAATCGCAGCATCATTCGAACTGAAAGTTCTATCATTGGTGCGGCGCAAGAGTTGGCGGTCGGGAAGACAGGCAAGTTTTTCCCAGGACGGCCAAACTGAGGGCTGGAGAGGATTCTGTATGACAGTTCTTCTTGTGTTGGCGAGGGCCAGGACGTGAATCGAATCACCGAAGATTCGGTGCATGGTCGCCCGAGAGTGGGGCAGCCACGTATGGAAGGGGCTAATGTCAAATTGCAGACAATGAGAGGCAGAAACGGTGGAGAATAGCCGGTTCTGGCCAATAGCGACTCTTGTGCTCATCCTTCTGATCGCTGCGGCCGGCCACGCTTCGGCCCAGGAAGGAATGCCAACGGCGACGTCAACTGCGGTGCCCGAACTTCCCCTTGCCGCGATTCCGGACGGGACTTGGCTAGTGGGCCTGGAAGTGTCCGCAGGTATCTACACGGCTCCCGGTGATGAGCAGTGCTACTGGAAACGGCTCAGCGGATTTGGCGGAACATCCGATGGGGTGATCGCCAGCGCCTCCGGGGCGGTGCGGCCGATCGTTGAAATTGCCCCGACTGACAAGGGTTTTGAGACGAGCAACTGCGGGCAGTGGACTCCAGTTTCCTTGCCTGCTACACCGACGCCAGTGTCGCCGCCCACGCCGGTTTCGACGCCGGTGCCTACAGTTTCGTTGACAGCGACCGCCATACCGACAGTAACCGCCCTGCCCGCTCCACGGCCAACTGTGAGGATACCGCAGGGCTGGAAGCGGATAGAGGATGAGCGGCTGGGCTACTCGCTGGCGCTGCCCCTGCCTTGGGTTACGTTCGACCTGCAAGACGGAATCCTGAACCCAATTGCCGGCATGTTTGGCGGCGAAGAGGCCTTGGCAACGCTGCATGAATTACTCGAAATCCTGCACGCCTCCCATGTCGGTGTCCTCGCCATCGAGCCGGACTTGAGCCAGCTCTTCGCGCGGCCGCCCTTCCCCATGTTTCTCAACGTATCTATGGCTCATACGCTTGATGATTTGGCAGGCGACGATCTGGTCGCTTACGTGAGGAAAAGAGTAGGAGAATTCCGTGATGTTCAGCTGTTGAACATAAGGACAGGTACGGTCAACGGGTTGCCAGCGCTCCAGGCTGTCGCCTCGGCAGACCTCAGCGGTTTCATGGAAGTCGACTTTTCTCCGCAGCTGATCTTTACGGTTGTGCACGCGAATCAGAAGGCCTACTTGCTGACAATCGCAGTACGGTCGGACAGTGTCGAGGCCAAGCAGGAGCTAATTGATAGGATCGTCGCGACTTTCCTTCCGGAATATGGGGCGCCACAGGTTGTACTCACAACGGCGCCCGCCTCAGCGCCGACCTCCCGGCCGACGAGAAGAGCAACACGAACGCCGGCGGCAACGCTGACGTCGATTCCAACAGAAACGCCAACACCAACACCGACTGCAACACGGCCGCCGACACCAACACCGACCGTGACACCTGCGCCAACTCCGGTTGTGACGGTCCCCCGGGGCTGGAGCCGCGTCGTGAACGAACGGCTCGGTTATTCGCTGGCGGTTCCGCGCGGTTGGCTTGTCTTTGACGTCCACAGCGCTCAGCTCGGCCAGATCTTGCGATTCATCGACCCTGCCGCAGCAGAGGAAGCGGGCGGGCTTCTGTCCACGCCCGGAGCAGAAAACGCAGGCCATGTTGCGGTGAGATTGGACATTTTTTCGAGGCCGCCGATCAAGGCAGTAGCGGGTGTCGGCATCGCACCGCTGGATGACGGGATGACGACGGAAGGTGTGGTCGAGCAGCTGAGGGACGAGATTGAGACGTTCGACATGGTCCCTCTGAAAGTGTTGCGGCTGGATGCCGGGACGACCAACAATGTGCCATCGGTTCAGGGCGTTGTCACGGCCGATCTGAGCGAACATGGTCTTTTCAATGCTCATGCGGTGATGACGGCGCTGCTGGCAAACGAAAAGGCCTACCTCCTTTTTGTTGCCGTACCGGCAAGCGAAGCGGAGGCCATGCAGGAACAGATTGAGCAGATCGTGGGCAGTTTCCGACCCGAATAGCGGGTGACAAGACGGTATCCAAGGAGGCGTTTCGCAGATGCTTTTTTCGAAGATCCCAGGTATCGACAAGCCGGTCTCGCGGCTGGTTCAGGGGACGATGTGGATGAAATCCAGCGAACTTGACAGAGCATTTGCCGCGCTGGACGCCTTTCTGGCGGCAGGCGGCAACTGCTTCGATACGGCCCACATCTATGGCCTGGGCGACAATGAGCGCACGGTCGGCCAGTGGATCCACAGCCGCGGCGTGCGCGACGAGATTGTGATCCTCGGCAAGGGTGCGCACCACAGCCCGGACCGCAAACGGGTGACGCCCTTCGACATCCAGTCAGACATTCATGACAGCCTGGCGCGCTTCAAGATCGACCACATCGACCTTTATCTGCTGCACCGCGACGACCCGGCGCAGCCGGTCGGTCCGGTCGTCGAGACGCTGCACGCGGCGCGGGAAGCCGGGCAGATCCATGCCTACGGCGGCTCAAACTGGAGTGTCGAACGGCTGCGGGAGGCCAACGAGTACGCGGCCGCGCACGGGCTGACTCCCTTTGTTGTGAGCAGCCCGCAATTCAGCCTGGCGGTGCAGCAAGTCTCGCCCTGGATAGACTGCGAGAGCCTGAGCGGGCCGGAGGGGGAGCCGGCGCGCGCCTGGTGTCGGCAGAACGGCGTGACGCTGTTCGTCTGGTCCAGCTTGGCGGGCGGTTTCTTCAGCGGCCGATTCCGCCGCGACAACCTCGATACGCTGACCCAGCCGTACGATCAGCTGGCGGTCAAAGTCTACTGTTTCGAGGAGAACTTCCGGCGCATGGACCGGGCACAAGAGCTGGCGGAGAGCAAGGGCGTCACGGTACCGCACATTGCGCTGGCGTATGTGTACAACCAGCCGGAGGGGATTCATGCGCTGTCGGGCGCGCGCACGCCGGACGAGGTGCGGGTGAACGTGGAGGCG
>DAOUHX010000432.1:0-4409 GCA_034428395.1 Caldilineaceae bacterium | reverse complement strand
TTCCAGAGTTGACATCTCCGATGCCATGGCGTCCTGCGCGGACATGCCGTCGAAAACGATCTTTTCGTAGATCGTCTCGTGCACGGAATCCCACAACGGGATGTCCGGCGGCAGAGCAAAGACCTTGCCGCAGCAGACGGCGTCGGCCAGTTCGACCGCGTACTGCGGTGCTCTGTCCCCCGCGAAGGCATCCGCGCCCATGGCAGCGATCTCCACGTGCGTGGGCGGCGTGTTGGTGTAGGAGATGTAGTCGAGCAGGTTTTCTTTCGAGAGGCCGTACTTGTAGACCTGCCAGGCCGCGTCCCGCTTCTCTTCAGCCGTGGCCGAAGTCACGACCATCCCCCAGTTGGGCGCGATGCCGAGCCGGTAGCCGTCCGGGCCAATCACGGGCATACAGTGGCGGGCGCTGATCGTGCCTGTCTCCACATCCTGCACGTTGGCTTCCAGCTCACTGTTTATGGCCGCCGAAGTCCAGCCAAAAGCGGAGAAGCCCTGTGAGTAGGTCTGGCCCGTCCAACCCAGGCCTTTGCCGAATTTGAAGTGGAGCACATCGTGCTTCCGCTCGAAATCCGCCAATAGCTCCCACGCTTCCCAGCCCAATTCATTGTTGAAGGGTATCTCGGTGGCGAAGAGGTCGGTTAGATGCTCGCCCCCCATGCTCTGTAAAATGTCTCTGTAAATGTCCTTGACGCCATGGATTCCGAAGCCGGAGCGCAACACCTTGTCCCCGTCTTTGGACACTGACGCTTTGGCCATTTCCAGGAACTCCTCAAAGCTGGCTGGCTCGCTGTCGAAGCCGACCTCCTGCAGGATTGTCCTGTTCACCTGGAGGGCCATCGTGGCCATCTCCCAACAAATGAGGTAATAGCTTCCATCAACCAAGAGTTGGTCAATCGACTGCTTGATGAAGCTCTCGTTGATCCAGTCGTAGGAGATCGCCTCTTTGGGGATCGGGAGCCAGGCATCGTTGTTGAGCGAACGCACCATCATGTCCGGCGCCGCCCAGATCAGGTCGGGAAAGACGCCGGCCTCGCCGGCCAGCCAGTACTTCTCGTACAGTTCGTCCCAGCCGATCGGCGGGTTGTCGATCTCGACCTTGGGCATGATGCCCGCGGCCTCCATATTGGGGGCGATGGTGGGGAAGTATTCGTCCCACAGCCAACTGCCCTGCCACAGCGTCAGCTTGACAGGCTCTGCCATCTGCGGGCCCGCTGCATCCTCGGCCGGCGTTGCAACCGGCATGCATGCCTGCATCAGCGCAGCGCCGGTCGTCGCTCCCGCCACTGCTGCAGTGCGGACCAGGAAATCCCTGCGGTTCAGCTCGTTAGCCATGATCTTCTCCCTTTCCCATGTGTCAATTCCGGCAGCTATTCAGTCCCTTTCGCAATAATGAATATGCAGAACGCCCGCTAAACGTCTAGCGATGAAATAAACTCTATTTTTTTGGAGCCAACGCGTTCCAGTATAGACGACAGCTGAAGAAGAGGCAAACAGCGAAATTTCGGGCCCCGCAGGTGCGGATATGGCCGCAAAGCCGGTTCAAGGCCCTTAGGTCAGGTCAACCGACCGCAGCAGATCGCGCATCTGGATCGTCTCCGACAGGTTATCGACCTCGTTGCAGCCTTCCCATTCTGTCCACACATACTCGACGCAGATAAAGCCGGTGTAGCCGGCTTCGTGCAGCGCCTGCACGACCCGCCGGTAGTCGATCACATTGTCCTGGTATTTCGACTGCAGCCGGTTCTTGTGCCCCCCGCGCACGTGAAAGTGGGAGGTATGCGGGATCAGTGTTTCGCTCTCATCGTCGCTGATCTCCCGGTAGGCAAAATGCGAATAGTCTAGCGTCAGCGTCAGGCCCGGTGTCATCTCCAGCAGGCAGTGCGTCTGCGCCGGCGTGCGCGCCACCGACTCGACGTTCGGCTCGACTGCGCAAACGCAGCCCGCCTCCTGCGCCAGCTCGACCCGCCAGGCCAGCTCCTCGCACGCCCGCTGCAGCGAGGATTCGTACGATTCTCCCTCCCACAGCAGGCCCGGCTCGATCGATATGTGGGTAGCGTTGCAGCGCAGCGTAAATTCGACCACGCGCGCGAACAGATCGCGCGCCTTGCGGCGGTCTTCGGCATCAGGATGGTTGATCGCCAGGTCGATCAGCCCCGGCCCCGATGCCTGAAAGTAGACGTCGGCGATCTCCAGCCCCTTGTCGCGCACGCGGCTCGAGAGGTCGCGCGCCGAGCCTGCTAGGTCCGGCATCACGTGGCTAGGATAGATGTGCGAGCGATCTTCAAACAGCCCGATGTCGACCCCCTGAAAGCCCAACATCGCGATCAGCTGCAGCACATCGTCATGCGGCAGCAGGGGAAAGGTGAAATCGGGACATGAAAGTTTGAGTTCCATCTTGCCACTTCTCCTTCGTATAGAGTTCTTCACCTGCCACCCTGGTTGACGTGATTCGGGTCAACCATTGGCCTCGATTTGAACGACGATGTCGTGAGTGAACTGCTCCAGGTCGATCGTCGCATCTCCGCCCGCCAGGTCCACCGTACGCTCCTGGTAGGTCCCATCTACCGGAGAATAGAGTCTGGCCGTGTAGCCGCCGGCGGGCAGGGCAAATGCCAGGCTGCCCTGGCAGGGCTGGCCCAGCGAGGGGTCGTCCACCTCGCGCTGGTCCGCCACATAGATCACGTAGGCCTGCCCTGGCCGGCTCAGCGCAACCGCTATCGTGTCGGACGGCGTTTCTGTGACGAGCTCCGCGTCCGGCCCCATGCGCACAAAGTCGACCCCATGGATGAATTCCGACAGGTTCTTCATCCAGCTGCGGATCATCGCCTGCGAGGCCGGTGTGCCTGCCTCCTGCCCGCCGACCTGCACCGAAAAGTCGATCATGTTGTAGTGCCCGCCGCTGCAGACCGTCGCCCAGGCCCGCTTGCGATGCACAATCCACGACTCCTCGTCGAGCGAGCTGGTCGCCGTGTTGTCCTCGTCGAAAACAAAGGGCTTGCCGCTGTCGTGTACCGCCCCCCACAGATGCCGGATGCGCGCAAGGCGCAGGTCTCGCTGCATGAAGCGCGAGAGCGGCGCCAGGATCTGACCTTTGTAGGTCAGCTGCTGATAGTCGTGCAGGTTGATCGCGTCAACCGACTCCTCGCTTAGGATCTGCTCCAGCGCGGTATCGGTGCGCCAATTCTCTACCGGCACCTGGAAAATGAGATGCTTCTTCGGCAGCCCGCTCTCCGCGGCGCGTATTCGCGCCCGCACCGCCTCCTGCCAGCCGTCCACCTCCGACTGCAGCGCAAACTCGGTTTCAGGTTCCATGCCCGCCCTCGTCGTGAACGGCTCGTTGCAGACCTCAAAATAGAAGTTGTCGTACCCGTTCACCTCCTCGACCACCTTGCTGACATAGGCCATCTGATGCTCGGTCAGCGCGGCGTCGCGGCCCGAAATGTAGTCCTGCCAGGGAATGTCCCCGATGCCGTTGATGTTGTTCTGAATATTCAGCGGGTTCAGCCCCCATACCGCGTCGCTGTACGTGCTGCTGAATAACGTAAGCTCGATGATGACATCCCGCTCCTGCGCCGCGCGCAAGAAGCCGTGCAGGCGCTCGAAATACTCAGGATTCCACCGCTCCAGGTCGAACTTGGGGTAGCCGTCGGTGGCGAAGCCCGGCCCGCAGCGCACAAAGGGCGAAACATACTCGCCCGGCAGCGGCTTGCACGGCGAATGTGGGTTGAGCGGCTTCACTTGCGACGACGGGTCGAATACCTGCAGCTCACGGAAGAGCAGAAAGCATCGGCTGAGCGTCTGGCGCTTCTCGGCCGCGTCATCCAGGTACGCAATGTAGTCGAAGTTGCGGTTGATAACCGCGCCGTAATGTTCGGTGGCAGTGATGAGAACGAGCGGCTTATCCCTGTAGAGGAAGTAGCGGGGATTGTCTGGGTGCAACTGGATCGGTGCGGACATGCCATGCCTCCAAACTGTTCCTGTTCCCAGGTGTTGAGTTCAAGTTGATTTGCTTTTTCTGCGCTGTCGGCCGATACCAGGAACCGAAGACTCAAGCCTGGCTCTTCACAAGCCGCCGTAGGCGCTCTTCGACCTCGTTGAGCGGATGCTGCAGCGCGTCGTCGCGCAGCCGCTCGAATACCGGGTAGCCGTTCCGTTCCTCTTCCGCCCATTCGCGCGCGAAATCGCCGCGCCGGATGGCCTGCAGCGCCTCGCTCAGCTTCTTCTTGAATGGCCCGGCCGGCAGAATCCAATCCGAGCGCGAAAGGTTGCCGTACTGACTTGTCTGCGAATGAAACGTCATCTGTTTGAAGAAACCGATGTCGGCCATTTCGGCCGCAGTTTCGGCGAGCTCCTTCGATCCGTACAACTCCAGCGCGACTACCTCCGGCGCGAATCCGGCCTCCACCAGG
>DAOUHX010000431.1:0-20716 GCA_034428395.1 Caldilineaceae bacterium | reverse complement strand
CCGCCGTGCGTGTACTCGCGCAGGCGGTTCCGCAGCCCCTCGACCTCCTGGGCATCCAGCAGCCCTTCGACGACGAGAAAGCCGTCGCGGCGGTAACTATCAAGTTGCTCCTGCGTCAGTTGCATTGCCATCTCTCTCCTTGGTCCTGAATCAGGCCGGTTCTCTTGTCATTTCGCCCTTGTCAGCGGCCGCGGCGTTGAGCGTGGCCGCGGCTTTGTCCTGCGCCATCTCGCTGACGCTCTTGGTATGCAGCCGGGCCGCGCCTTTCCAGCCTTCGCGCAGGCGGGCGCGGGTATTGTTGCGTTCGGCCGCGTCCAACCGCGCCTGGGCCGCGGGGACCTGCTGTCGGTACTGCGGCAGCCAGCGCGCCTGGGCCGCGAGCATCTCATCGGTCATCTGCCAGATCTCCTCGGGATTGCAGACGGCCGCGGTCAGCGGGTCATGCAGCATCGCCTGTTTGAGCAGCATGACATCGCCGTGCACGGCTGCCTCGACCGCCATGCGCTGCACCTGCACACTGGCGGCGCAAGTCGCCGCGCAAGCCAGCGGCAGGTCGCCCACAACCGGCATGTTGATGCCGTTTTTGTCGACATAGCCGGGAATCTCGATGCAGCAGCCATCGGGCAGGTTGGTGATATGGCCCTGGTTGATGACGTTGAAGTGGCCGCGATAGGGGCGCCCCGTCTCCAGGCCCTCGATGATGTAGGAGCCGTGCTCCTCGCTGCGGCGCTCGGGGGTGATGCGGGGCGGCTCCTGTTTCAGCCAGTTGGGGAAGTCGGTCTCGAACCAGTTGCGCCCCTCGGTGCAGACGCGCAAATAGCCGCCCGTCTCGCCGTTGATCCAGCGCGAAAGGTCGATCCAGTCGTTGATCTCGTCGGGGCGCTTGCGGTACCAGGGCACGTATTCGCTGACGTGGCCGTTGGATTCGGTTGTGTAGTAGCCGAAGCGCCGGATCATGTCGATGCGCAGCTTTTCGGTGGTGGGGTACTCGGAATGGCCCTCGAACAGCTCCAACATGCGCGGCACCATGTCGATGCCGCGCCATTCGACGCGGATGTACCAGGTCTGGTGATTGATGCCGGCGCAGATGATGTCGACCTCGTCGCGGTGCAGCGTTTCATCGGCTGCGATCGTCCCTTCCCGTCTGGCCCACGCCTCGATGCAGCGCGTGATTTGCCAGTGACCGCCCTGCACGCCGTGGCAGAGGCCGACCGTGCGCACGCCGCCGTACTGGTTGCAGGCCCAGACATTCATCGCCATCGGGTTCGAGTAGTTGAGGAAGAGGGCGTCGGGTTTGGCCACTGCACGGATGTCATCGCACATGCTCAGCAGCGCGGGGATGGTGCGCTGGCCGTACATGATACCGCCGGCGCAGATCGTATCGCCGACACACTGGTCGATGCCGTATTTCAGCGGGATGTCGATGTCGAGCTGGAACGCGTCGAGGCCGCCCTGGCGCACGACCGAGATCACGTAGTCGGCGTCGGCAATGGCTTCGCGCTGGTCTGTAGTCGGGGCAATGGTGGCCGGCAGGCCGTTGGCGTCGATGTCGCGCTGCGCCAACTGCATCACCATTTCCAGGTTACCGGCGTTGATGTCCATGAAGGCAAAGTGGGTGTCGGCCAGTTCAGGCACGGCGAGGATGTCGTGCATCAACTTGCGGGTGAAGCCGATCGAACCGGCGCCGATCATTGCGATCTTTATCGGCATGCGAGAGTTCTCCAGATGGGATTGCATAGATTAGCTGCTGCGCGATCCATTATACGACAACAGCAGAAGAGACTCACAGAGAAGAGGCAAGGAATGCAGTCCAAAATTACGGTGCAAATCCCTTCACCTCGCGTAGCAACCGAGTCCTACCGACCCCCTGCAGTTCCTGGCCACTGACCACTGGCCACTGCCGTTTGGGCGGTCGGGCCGTTCCGGCCCTCCCTTGTGCGGGGGGACGCCCCCCGCAACGCCCCCCTGTGTTATGCCACCGTGTGTGCGCGATTCCAGCAGACGTGTCAGCGCCACCCGTGCCGACGCCACCGTGCGTGCGCGATTCCATCTCACCGCCGGCGCCAGCGTGGACGATGCCACCGTATCGCCGCGTCGCCAGCCGATTCCCACCCAGCATGTGGGCTGTATCCGAGGCAAGTGAGCAAGAGGAGAAGGGACGTTCACAGAAGGGGATCACACCCGTTCGCGCCGCCGATTATTCACGCAGGTCTCAGCGCGTAAAGAGGTTGCGGCGCAGGTAGCGGGCATCATCGGAGGCGAGGAAGGCAAGCAGCGCGCCGACGCCTTCCGGGTCCCCCAGCTGGGCGCGCGCAGCTTCCAAATCGAAGGCCCGGCCCTGGGCCTCTGCCGATTCGCGCAGCTGCCTCAACTTCAGCTCAGTCTCGATGCTGCCCGGACAGACAACGTTGACACGGATGCCCTTGCGCGCCAGGTGCTGCTCCAGCGTCATTCCCATCCCGTTTACCGCGCCCTTGCTGGTCCCATAGGCGATGGAAGAGCTGGCGCCCTGCACCCCGGCCCCCGAGCCGACCAGCAGGACCACGCCGCGCCCGCTCTCCACCAGCAAAGGATACGCCTCCTTGACACAGAGGAAAATGCCGCGCACGTTGACCGCCAGCACTTCGTCGAAGACCTCGACCGGGAACGTGTCCGGCAGCAGCATCGGCCCCTGCAGGACGCCGGCCGAACAGATCAGAACGTCAAGCCGGCCTTGCCGCTCCTTCACTTCGCTGAAGACCCGCTGCGCGTCCTCGTGGCGACGCACGTCCAGCCGCTGATAACGCGCCTTGCAGCCCTCAGCCCGCAGCGAAGAGGCCAGCGCCTCGCCGGTCTCGTCCTTGATGTCGGTGATGATCACCTCGGCCCCGCGCTGGGCGCAAAGGCGCGCGCTCGCGCCGCCAATGCCCTGCGCGCCGCCGGTGATAAGGATGACCTTGTTTTCAACGTCCGCAGCAGTCGGTGTCATGGTATTGTAGTGGGTAGTGGTCAGTGAATAGTGGATAGTGAATCGCTATGCAGACATGGGACGGGTGCACAGTACCACAGGCAGGGGAAGACTGGAAAAATGCAGGTGTTTGCCTTGGGTTGATACGGGGTGTGGATTGCGTTGGGTATTCCGGCGTTGTATAGTCAGTGCGCACCGCGGCAGCGGCCATGCCAAGCGGTTCGGATGCTTAGGACACAAGGTAAGGTATCGAGCATGTCGAGTGGTACGGATTCGCTCGCCCAAAGTACGTCCAGCTTCACGCAACGCGCCGAGGACGCGGCGGTCGGGGCATTGGAGCACATTCTCTCCATTTCCGGGGCGGCCCGCGCAGCGCTGGCGGACACACTGCGCGAGGGCGGCACAACGGTCGATTCGATTGCCGAGGTACGGACGCAAGCAACCGGCGCAGAGAACAACACCCCGTACCTCGTCTGTCTTGACGACAACGGCGCTGAGCGCGTGCTGATTGAGGGCAAATTCCGGGCCGACCTGCCGCCGGACCAGCCGAACGCATATCTCAAACGGCTCAAAGAGCCGTCGCGCAGCCGGCCTGTAGCAGTCCTGTTCGTCGCCCCCGCGGCGCGGCTGGAAGCGCTGTGGGGAGAGTTGAACCTGCACGCGGACAGAGAGTTCCAGCTCTTCGTCGTTACAACGCCGACCGGTCTGCACGCTGCCACGGTAGCCGGCGGAGACCGCCGCCTGATGTTGACCAGCTGGGCCAAGCTGCTGGGTCTTATGGAGTGGAAAGCCAGTAGGGTCGCGGACCGGACGGCCGAAGAGAAGATCAGGCAGCTACGCGAGTTCAGTGACCGCATCGACGCTGAGGCTTTATCGCCTTAGCATTGGGATTATCCGTTCGGAACAGGTAAAGGGCATATTTGACCTGCAAAAGCTTGTCGACGACACCAACAACCGAAATCGAAGAAAGGCTGCCTTTCATGTCATACGAAACGACTCTTTTCGCCCACATCGCGCCTTGGCTGACGGACCGCATAGAGGATGTGGCCGTTGAAGCACTAGGTTACATCCTGTCCAACTCCGAGGCTGCCCGCACCGCCCTAACGAATGCAGTGAAGGACGGAGGTGCAGAAGTCGGCCACATTACCGGTGTACGGACCCAATCTATTGGCACAGAAGGGGAGCGTCCGGACCTATCCTGCTATGACGAAAATGAGGCTGAGCGCGTGTTGATTGAAGCCAAGTTTTTCGCTCACCTCACTCCAAACCAGCCAAACGAATATCTGGAACGACTTCCCAAGTGCATACCTGCGGCCCTGCTATTTGTCGCACCTGCTTCCCGGCTGGAAGAATTGTGGCAGGAACTGCTACGGCGGGGTAGGGAGAGAGAACCAAAGTTTACGTTGACCGACGTGTCGGAGTTAGGAGGCTTACGCACTGCCACCATAGCTAGTGGGGAACGTCGCCTGATGTTGACCAGTTGGGCAACACTGCTTGAGTGTATGGCAAAAGAAGCCAGAGATGCCGAAGCCGACATCAGGCAGTTACGCGGTCTGACCGACCGTATGGACGGGGACGCCAACGTCCCCTTCAGTCCCGATGCCCTGGGGTCTGACTCCGCGAAGTACATGCTGCAACTGGTGCAGCTTGTTGACGATGCAACCTATCACGCGGAAAGTAGGGGATTCTTGGACACAGCTGGGCTAAATGTCGCACCAAAGGCCACAGGGTACGGCCGGTTCATCCGCCTTGGTGGTATAGATACATGGTTCGGAATCCATCTACGTGGTTGGGCGAAGCATCATCATACACCATTGTGGCTTTCATTTTGGAAGGGCTATCATGAGCAACTAAAGGCGGCCAACCTGGCTGACAAAGTGCTTGAGATTGACGGAAGATTCTGCATTCCGATTGCGGTAATGGACGAAGACAACTATAACGGTGTGTTGAATTCAGTGATCAGTAGTCTAGGGTGTGTTGCAAAACAGTTTGACTCCTCTATTTCGGGCCCATCAGAAGATGTTGACTCAGATTTTTTCCTGTCCTGGCTACATATGGATTCGGGACAGGAGTTCGCGGGGCAAATGCTGAATATTGCGGGAATCGTTGATAGTGCAACCAACCGCGCGAATGGAGACGGATGGGTAGACTTAGAAAAAATGATCGTCAAGCCACAAAAGACAGGTTACGGTAGGTTTATCCGCATCGGCGGGGTAAAGGCGTGGTTCGGCATTCATATTGGAGGTTGGGCGCGGCACAGAGATACACCCCTGTGGCTCAGGTTCGACTATCACGAGAGAGAAAGTCTGGAAAAGCTGACCAATGACGTATTTGAGATCGACTGGAGATACTGCGTTCCGATTGTTGTCCCGGCGACAGCCGAACCCGACAGAGTGCTCGATTCCGTCGTCGCCAACCTGAAAAACATCGCCGACCAACTGATGGCTTCGAACGACTGACAGCCTGCCCGGCGCGCTTCCAGACACCGCCCGCCCGATTTAAACGAAAAGTCTGCTTCGCCGCAAAACAAAAAATGCAGAGCGCACGCTCTGCATTTCCCCCCAAAATGAGCCCCCTGGGACTCGAACCCAGAACCCACGGCTTAAAAGGCCGTTGCTCTACCAATTGAGCTAGGGACCCGCGACAACGGCCCCCCATTCTAGCCCAGACGACCGAGCCGGGCAAACTTTGACGCCCAAAAACAGAGCGTGACCCCCTTCAACCGCACTCGTTCAGCCTACAGGATGGGCGGCTCGTCGGCATAGTAGTCGTCGCGCAGCGAATCGGCCTGCGCGATCCAGCCGGCAAAGTCGAGGTGGTCGCCTGCGAGATGCGCCGGGATGATGCGCGCCAGCTCGTCCGGCGCACGCTCCGCCAGCTGGCGGAAGGTGAAGATGCCGGCCGCGTAGAGCTCGTCCTCGTACACCTGGTCGATACCGACGATGCGGGTCAGGTCTTCGGGCAGCGGGCCATCGTAGACCGCGCCAACGCGATCGCTGGCCTTCGCCAGCTCACCTGCCTGCTCGATCCAGGCGCGCATGTTGCTGCCCGGCAGCGCCCTGGTGATCTCCTGCAGAGATCCGGCGTCCATGCGCGAAAGCTGATCCCAGGTAAAGATGCCGACCTGGTAGAGCCGCCGTTCGTAGAGACCGCCGATGCCGTGGACGGCCGTGAGATTGTCGGGCCGGTTGGCAATCGGCTGCGCTTTGCGCCGTTTTGCGCGTCCGCGCTTGGATTTTTCGGCCTTCGGCCGGGCTTTCTCGCGGCCGCGGGTAGAGGGCGCAGCTGTACTGCCCGCGACCGGCCGCGCGTCCCGCTCGCCCATCGGGGGGCCGCCCCTGAAAGCCGAAGAAGCCATGGCCACATCGATGCGCCGGCGCCGACCGCGATACCAGACCCACTCAACCAGTGTCATCGTTAGCCAGCCGAACAACAGACCAGCCACGACATAACCGAGCAAACTCGACAGTTCCATTCCTGCCCCCGCACGCTGCGGAAGTAAGGCCCGCCTGTAGCGAGGTCAGGCGCGCGCGCTTCACAGTTTTTTCGTCTCTCTAAAAGTGTATCCCGCGGCCCGAAAACTTGTCAATCCGCTGCGCGCTGTCGCTCTCACTCTCTCTTCGCCGTCCGGCGCTGACGCGCGGCCTCGAACAGAATCGCCGCGCCGGCCGCAGCCACGTTGAGCGACTCGGTCGCCGAGGCCATCGGAATCGCGACCGTTGCCGCTCCGGCGCGGACCTGTGGACTCGCGCCGTGCGCCTCGCTCCCGAGCACAAGCGCGCACGGCCTGCTCCAATCGACCTCGTCGTAGCGGAGGCCGCCCTGCGCGCTGGCGACGTAGAGAGACTGGCCGGCGGAGAGCAACGTCCCCAGCGCGTCCCAGTTTTCCAACGTGCGCAGCGGCACCCGAAAATGGGCGCCCATCGCCGCCCGCATGACCTTGCCGTTGAACGGATCGACACAGCCCGGCCCCAACAGGACCTGGTCGACGGCCGCGGCCGCGGCCGTGCGCAAAAGTGTGCCGGCGTTGCCGGGATCGCGGACGCCGTCGAGGACGAGAGAAAGCGCGGAGACCGCAGGCAGGGGCAGTTGCGGTTTGGCAACAACTGCGACGATCGACTGCGGCGACACGGTCTCGCTGATCCGGTCGAGAAGCTCCGGGCTCACCAGATAGAGAGGACAGAGCGGCTCGATCTGCGCCACCAGTGCGGGGTGGGCGCCGGCAGCGGCGGCGCTGATGAAACAGGTGTGGAAAGCGGTGCGCATCGACAGCGCATCCTGCACCAGACGGACGCCTTCCAGGAGGCAGAGGCCGTGGGCCTGACGGTGGCGCCGGCGGTGCAGCTTGCCCGCCAGTTTGAGCTGCGAATTGCCGGCGCTGCTGATCTCTTTCATTGCGACTGTGTCGGCCCGGGCGGCCGTGTTGCAATGCGCGGCGGCCAGAATTTCGGTTCGGACGAAAAAAGCAGAGGCAATCGCCTCTGCCATCCACACACTGAATTGTCCGACGGTCCGACGGCCAGGGCTAATTCAAATGGCTCTTGGCCAGCTCGGCCAGGGCGCTGAATCCATCGACGTCGCGCACCGCGATGTCGGCCAGGACTTTGCGATCAACCTCGACGTCGGCTTTCTTGAGACCGTAGATCAGGTGGCTGTAGTTCAGGCCGTTGAGGCGGGCCGCGGCATTGATGCGGGTGATCCAGAGGCGGCGGAAGTCACGCTTGCGCGCGCGGCGGTCGCGATAAGCAAAGGCAAGCGAGCGCAGCATCGCCTCGTTGGCCCGCTTGAAAAGCTTGGAGCGGCTGCCGAACTGCCCCTTGGTGAATTTGAGTACCTTCTTATGCCGTCTGTGCGCATATACCTTGGGTCTGGAGCGTGGCATCGGTCGAATCCTCTTGTCTGGCGAAAACTACGCCTGGAATCCCGCCGGAAGCCAGGCGCCCCATCAGCATCAATGGCTGTACGATGGCCGGTCAGGCGACCATGCTCTTGATCAACTTGGCCTGACCGGTGTTCTTGCTGGTTATTTTCTGACGATATTCGCTGACTTTGCGTTTCTTGCGGCGCAGATGGTTTCCACCCTGTTTGCGGCGCAACAGTTTGCCGTTCTTTGTGACGCGAAAGCGCTTCTGCGCGCCCTTATGGCTCTTCATCTTTGGCATAGTTCGTCCCGGCTGCTCCCGCGCCCCACTCAAAATAGGACGCCTTGAACCTTTCTGTTGACATGCGTTGAGCACGTGAACACCCGTCCGCGGATGCGAAACTAAAGGCGGCGTGCAAGCAATGGATGATAGCATAGCCGGCCGCGATGCCCAAAAAACGGGCAGGCGGTTCGCACAAACGGGTATTCTTCCCCCGGCGGCACGGGGAGGGAAGCGAACAGCGCCGCCGGCGAAACGGTTCGCTACGCGGCTGGTGCGAGGAGCATCACCATGCTGCGGCCCTCAAAGCCAGGATGGGATTCGACGACCGCTTCTTCAGTCAGCTCTTCGGTGACCCGTTTCATCAGTTCGAGGGCGATGTCGCGGTGGACGATTTCGCGCCCCCGGAAGCGGATGCGCACCCGTACCTTGGCGCCGTCATTCAGGAACTTTCTCGCCTTGTTGAGGACGACCTGAATATCGTGTTCGCCGGTCTTGGGCCGCAGCCGCACTTCCTTGATCTCGATCTGTTTCTGGGCCCTGCGCGATTCACGCTCACGCTTCTGCTTTTCGTAGAGGTACTTGCCGTAATCCATCAAACGGCAGACGGGCGGACTGGCGTTGGGCGCCACCTCTACCAGGTCCAGATCTCGCTCCTCGGCGGCCTGAAGTGCGTCCTGCACATTCATAACGCCGAGCTGTGCCCCGACTTCGTCGATGACCCTCACTTCGCGTGTACGAATCCGGTGGTTGATTCGTGTGGTGTTTCTGCTAATACTCACTCTCCTTTTGGCATGTCGCCCTCAGCAGCAGAGGCGTTACCGCCCGTCTCCCGCAATCGGTAGTGGGATGGCTCGCGCTCAAATGACGATGTGGCACTACGTTGAACCACGTATTGAGAGAGGGGTTGCTGCCAGGGCACGTCCGTGGTAGATGGTCCAACTCTTTGCTCGCTCGCAGTATATCAGTTCAAAGGGTACGCGTCAAGCCCAATTTCAGAGACGGACGCAGCCGCGAAATGGTTCCTCGTCGCGGTCGGGCCTCTGGCCGGAACGGCGTAATGGGACGAGTTGCCCCACCCCCCGCCCTGCCCGGATCGTCGGGTTTTGCCTCCAATTCAAAGTGTCTTGGCGCGGGTGGCGACGCGCTCGGTAACCAGTTCGACGAACGCCCCGGCCGGCATCCCGTTCTGGCGGGTGCCGTCGCGCTTGCGCAGCGAAACGGTCTCCTCTTCAACCTCGCGGTCGCCGACGATCAGCATATAAGGGACCTTCATGTTCTGGGCCTGCCGAATCTTGTTGTTCATGCGGTCGCTGCTGAGATCGGAGGCAACGCGGACGCCCGCGCCGGCCAGACGTTCTTCGATCTGCGCGGCATAGGCGTTGTGCGATGAGGTAACCGGGATGACGCGCACCTGTTCCGGCGACAGCCAGACAGGAAAGTTGCCGCCGTAATGTTCGATGAGGAAACCGATGGTGCGCTCATGCGTGCCGAGGGGAGCGCGGTGAATGCAGAGGGGGACTTCGCGCTCACCGTCGGCGTTGATAAACGAGAGATCGAGGCGCTCGGGCTGGGCAAAGTCGACCTGATTGGTGGCGAGAGTAAACTCGCGGCCGATGGCACTCCAGATCTGGACGTCGATTTTGGGACCGTAGAAGGCGGCCTCGTCCGGCTCCTCGTCAAAGGGCACCTTCCCTTCGGTCATCGCGCGGCGCACCATCTCCTCGGTCTTCTGCCAGAGAGAACGATTGTCGACATATTTCTCGCCCAACTTCTTGGGATGATGCGTACTCAGACGCATTACATAGCGATCAATGTCGAACAGGTCGAAGTAGATCTTGTAGAGGTCGATCACGCGCATGAACTCTGCCGCGAACTGCTCCTCCGAGCAGTAAATGTGGGCATCGTTCATCTGCATCGAACGAACGCGCATCAGCCCGAATAGCTCGCCGCTCTGTTCATAGCGGTAGCAGGTGCCGTATTCCGCCAGGCGCACGGGCAGCTCGCGATAGCTGCGTAACCTGGAGCCGAAGATTTTGTGGTGCATGGGGCAGTTCATCGGCTTTACATAGTAGGTAACGCCTTCCATCTCCATCGGCGGATACATGCTGTCCTTGTAAAAATCAAGATGCCCACTGCGCAGGAAGAGGTCCTCCTTTGTCAGATGGGGCGTGCGCACACGCTGATAACCGGCGGCCTCCTCGGTCTCTTTGGCCAGCCGCTCCAGCTCTTCGATGATGACGGAGCCGCGCGGCAGCCACAAGGGCAGACCCGGCCCGACCTCGTCTTCGAAGATGAAGATCTCCAGCTCGCGGCCCAGTTTGCGATGGTCGCGCTTCCGGGCCTCCTCCATCTGATCAAGGTAGCTCCTCAACTCTTTGCGGTTGCGCCAGGCGGTGCCGTAGATGCGTTGCAGCATCGCGTTCTTTTCATCGCCGCGCCAGTAGGCCCCGGCCACGCTGAGAAGACGAAAGGCGTCGGCGACAACCTTACCGGTGTGCTCGACATGGGGCCCGCGGCAGAGGTCCTCAAAGGTGTCGTGCTTGTAGGTGCTGATGACCGGCTTCTCTGTCACCTCGTTGCCGTATTCGTCGATTTCGCCTTCGTCGAGGCCGTCGATGAGTTCCAGCTTGTAGGGCTGGTCGGCGAAGAGCCGGCGGGCCTCGCCGGCGCTGACCTCGCGATAGGCGAAGTCGTGCTTGCCGCCGATGATCTGGCGCATGCGTTTCTCAATCGCCTTGAGGTCGCCGCTGCGGAATGTGCGCGGCGCCCCATCTTCGTCAAGACCGAGATCGAAGTCGTAGTAAAAGCCGTTCTCGATCGGCGGCCCGATGGCGAACTTGGCGTCGGGATAGAGTTCCAGCACGGCCTGGGCCATGACGTGGGCTGCGCTATGGCGAATTTTGTAGAGATCGTCTATCTGTATAGCCATTCTACCTTGCTCCTGGGAAACATTGGATTGACTGTGTCCGGTTGCCAGCGACGCGCTGATCGCTGTTGACAGTTCATGCGCTGAGCGTAGTCAACCATGCAGCGCTCCACCAAGTAAGGTAGAGCAGCTGCTGCATCCCCTTTACGAGCGGCAACGGGTCGATCCATTCGCTGAGGCGGTGGACGTCTCCGCCGTCGGTAAGACCGACGCAGACGGCGGGTATATTCCGGCTGAGAGGCACGTTGGCGTCGGTGCTGCTGATGCGGGCGTCGCTGCGCTCCTCGATGCCAAGGTCGTGCAGAACTGTGCACGCGGCCTGCACGAGCGGATGCTCGAATGGGAGTTCGCCGGCGGGACGGTGGCCGATCTGTTCGTGGCGCAAGGTGAGGCCGTCGTCGCGGGCGCGGTGCGCGTCGACGCGGCGCTCGACGATGCGCTGCACCTGTCCATCAAGCCAGATGAGCGTCTCGGGTGACGCGCTGCGCAGGTCCAGTTCCATCCAGGCTTCCTGGGCAATCGTATTGATCGAGGTGCCGCCGCCGATGCGGCCAATATTGAAGCTCGTGCGCGGTGTGTGGGGCACCTGCAGACTTACGATCTCCTCAGCAACGGAAACGAGGCCGTGCACGGCGCTGGCCGCGCCGAAATCACCCCAGCTATGGCCGCCAGGCGCGGCCGCGGAAGTGCGGTAGCGGCGCACGCCCAGCGCCTGGTGGACGATGCGTCCGAGACCCATGCCCTCGAGCACGAGCGCCGCGCCCAGGACGCCGCGCGCCCCTGAGCCAGCCGCGCCGCCGGCGGCGTGGAAACGATCGACGACGCGTTTCATGCCGCGCAGATCGCCCAAGCCCTCTTCCATCGAGTTGGCGACGAGCCAGATGTCGACCGGCGGCGCTGCAAATTGGACCAGGGTTTCGGCCAGGGTGAGCAGACCGGCCACACCGGTGGAATTGTCGCCGATACCCGGCCCGCACAGCAAGCCGTTGCTGAGACGGCGCAGGCGCAGGTCGGTCTCACGGGGGAAGACCGTATCGGTATGGGCCGAGATGAGCAGGGCAGGACGTGCCTGCAGGCCGGGAACGCGGCCATAGACGTTGTTAAGTTCATCGCGCTCGACGTCGGCCAGACCGATAACGCGCATCCGCTCTTCGACCCACACGGCGCGCTCGGATTCGGCGCCGGTGGGCGCGGGAACCTGCTGGACGGCGACGCAGAGATCGATCAGCCGCCCGAGCTTGCCGGCATAGGCAGCCGCGGCGGCCCGTATTGCCTCCCCGTGGGGAAGCCCGTCAATCAGCATGGCACACCTGTCGAAACGGATGGTTGCACGAATTCGCCCTGTGATCGCAACCAGTGAACGCTATAGAACAACAAGGGCGCCCGATCGAGCGCCCCTGTCAAGCTGCTGGCCTGTCATCGGTATTTCGGCCTATTCATACCAGCCGGAGCCGATCAGTACTCCATCGTGGCGCACGACCCAGGAGTGTTTGGTCTGTTCCTCTCCGGTGGCAGGATTGTTGAAGACATAAGGGACCCACAGGCCCTCCGCGGTGGCACTGAGCATCAGGTCACTGTAGCGATGACCGGTGGCATCGACGCCCAAATCGCCCTTCAAATCCCGGCCGATCAGGTCCGGGTCGGCGTTGGCGATTACGCGATCATCTTCGTCAATGATGAAAACATACCACTCTCCGTCAACGCTCTCGGGCGTGTTGTAAAAGGCGACGGCCTCTTCGCGGCCATGCGCCTTGTAGTAGCGCAGCGCGCGGTCGACTGTGGCGACGGTATATTCAGCGGGTTGCGCCTTGGTGACGGCCACAGCGAGGCTGGGCATCACCTGGTACCAGCCGGAGCCGAAGAGCAGGCCGTCACGCTTGACGACCCAGGAATGCTTGTACTCCTGATTGCCGGTGGCAAGGTTCTGGAAGAGATAGTCGACCCACAGCCCCTCTTCTGTAGCGGTGAGCATAAGGTCGCCGAAGCGGTAGCCGGTGACGTCAACGCCGAGGTCGCCCTTCAGGTCCATGCCGATCAGGTCGGGGTTGGCGTGGGCGATCAACTGATCGCTTTCATCAAAGATGAAAACATACCATTCGCCGTCAACGCTTTCGGGCGTATTGTAGAAGGCGACGGTAGCCTCCCGTCCTTCAGCCTCATAGCGCTGCAGGGCCTGCTCGACCATGGCGACGGTGAAGCCGGAGCGGTCCGCTTTGGTGGGGGCGCGCTGCGAGAGATCGGGGAGAACCTGATACCAGCCGGAAGCGAAGATCAGGCCATCGTGCTTAACAACCCAAGTGTGCTTGTATTCAAGGTTTCCTGTAACGAGATTGATGAAAAGGTAATCGACCCAGAAGCCGTCCTCGGTGGCGCTGGCTATAACATCACCATGGCGGTAACCGCTGATATCGACGCCCGTAGGGCCTCTTAAGCTCTCGCCCAGAATATCCGGGTTGGGATGAGCGATCAACTCTTCATTTTCATCTGCGATAAAAACATACCATTCACCGTCAACACTCTCCGGAGAATTGTAGTGGGCAATCGTCGCCTCGCGGCCTTTGGCTTTATACAGGCGGAGCGCCTTTTCGACCATATGCACGGTGTAGCCCGCGCGGTCCGCCTTGGAGACCTTCCAGCCCGCGTCCGGGCCGTAGCGCTCCATTTTCGGATGAGGGGGGAGCTTATAGTGACAGCCGGCCAGCGCTACGGCAGCTGCCAATAGAACGACCAATCCCATTACCAACCGGGGACTACGCATTTTCTTCCTCCTGAACTGATCTCCTTCAAAGCTGGTTCTAAGCAACCGTTCAACGCTGAACGTGCAATAACTACAGAAATATACCGAACAAACCTGCACGCATCGGTCCGGTGCGGTGTGTTCGGTAGAGGCGGAAAATCGTATGCTCTCCAGCTAAGACGCCAGCCCGAAGAGAAAAGTTCAATCTGCTGCCAGTTGCTCCTTTGGACGCAGCTTTCCTGTCACGAATTGACCGTTGCAATACTTTGGTACCGCCAAGTGGGAGATACTGGACTTGAACCAGTGACCTCTACGATGTCAACGTAGCGCTCTAGCCAACTGAGCTAATCCCCCATACGCTAATCGCCAACTATAGCACACGCCCGGTTGAGGCCCAAATCCGGCAAGCCCGTTGGGCATGCACGGTTGCTTGGAGCAAAGCCCGCCGTTGTCCCTATATGCTGCCCGGCGGCTGTTCTGGTGTATAATGAAAACTGGCGTGCAACCGCCGTGTTCCTGAGATTGAAAACAGAGCGGAAGAGAAGAGAGTAAGCACCGGTACCGGGCCGGGCGGACGCGCCGAAGACGCATCCAACAGTCGCAATCCATCCCCAAAACAGATCAATCACAGTTCAAAAAAATGACGGAGCGCACAATGAAAGTTCTGATGACAGCGCGATGGGTCGAACACTTTGCCAAACTATTCCAGGCGGAGTTTCCACAGGTGGAGTTTGTGTTCGCCGAAACGGCGGAGGAGATTGCGGCGAACGCGGCGGACGCCGAGATCGCGTACGGGCCGTTGAACAGCAGCCAGATTCAAGCTGCACCGAACCTGCGCTATATCCAGTCGGCGAGCGCAGGCGTGGAATGGATGCGCAACGCGCCGGAGCTGGCGGAGCGGGAAATTACGGTGTGCAATACACGCGGCGCGCATGCGAGCACGATCGCGGAACACACGATGGGCATGCTCGTCTTCATCGCGCGCGGTTTCGACAGCATATACGAAGCGCAGAAACGCCATGAGTGGAAGAACCCGCCTGCGAAGCCGCTGTTCGGCCTGGCCGGCCTGAAGATGGGCATCATCGGGCTGGGGCATATCGGCCGCCACATCGCCAAACGGGCCGCAGCGTTCGAGATGGACGTCATCGCCGTCGATGCGCAAGCCGTCGAAAAGCCGGACTACGTTTCCGACCTGCAACTGCTCGACGGAATGCCGGCCTTGCTGCGGGAGTCGGACGTTGTGGTCGTGACAGTGCCAATCACACCGGAGACACGCGGCATGGTGGGGCCGGAGGAGTTGGCGCTGATGAAGCCGGAGGCCTTCTTCATCGTCATATCGCGCGGGGGCACCTTCGATGAACCGACGCTGATCCGGATGCTGGAGGAGGGCAAGCTGGCGGGCGCGGCGCTCGATGTCGCGGCAACCGAACCGCTGCCGGCCGACGACCCGCTGTGGGATGCGCCCAATCTGTTCATCTCTCCGCACTGCTCGCCAGGATCCGACCAGACCAGCGCCAATGTCACACGCATGCTCAGAGAAAACCTCAGACGCTACCTGAACGGCGAACCGCTGCACAATACGGTAAGTGTAAAGCTCGGCTACTAAACGCCCCGAGTTACGAGAACTGCGGTCTCGCCCGAAGTTGGAAATCAACAACTGAAAACATCGCAAGGAGAGAAGCATGAAAGTCGTTGACGCGATCGCCCAATGTCTCAAGAAAGAGGGCACCGAAATCCTTTTCGCCTATCCGGTAAATGCTCTGATTGAATCCGCCGCCGAGCTGGACATTCGCACGATAATCGTGCGGCAGGAGCGTATCGGGCTGCACATGGCCGACGCCATCAGCCGTCTGAGTTCGGGCGAGAAAATCGGTGTCTTCAGCATGCAGTCCGGCCCCGGTTCGGAGAACGCATTCGGCGGCGTCGCGCAGGCATTCGGCGATTCGGCGCCGATCATCGTACTGCCCGGCGGCTATCCGCGCGCGATCAACCAGGTCCAGCCAAACTTCAATTCAGCCCAGAGCTACGCCTCGGTCACGAAATCGAGCGAACAGTTGACGACGCCCGAAATGACGTCAGCCGCGATCCGGCGCGCCTTTGCGGCGGTGCGCAACGGCCGGCCGCGGCCGGCGCTGGTGGAGATCCCTGCCGACATCTCCACCGCCGAGATTGAAGAGTTCGAATACGAACCGGTTCAGCGCGTACGCTATGGGCCGGACCCGGCGGACGTGGAACGGGCGGCGGACATGCTGGTGGCGGCGGAACGGCCGGTGCTCTACGCCGGGCAGGGCGTGCATTACGCCAAGGCCTGGGACGCGCTGAAAGAACTGGCGGAACTGCTGGAATCCCCCGTTACGACGACACTGAACGGAAAGAGCGCGTTCCCGGAGACGCATCCGCTGAGCCTCGGCTCGGCCAACCGCTCGCACGCCAGGGCAGTGGCGGACTTTTTCAACAACGCCGACCTGATCTTCGGCATAGGCTGCAGTTTCAGCTTCACCAACTTCGGTGTGCGCATGCCCGCGGGCAAGACGATCATCCACGCCACGCTGGACCCGGCCGACATCAACAAGGATGTCGCCTCCGACCACGCATTGATCGGGGACGCTGACCTTACGCTTCGCGCGCTGATCGACGCCGTCTCAGAGCGGCTGGGCGGGACGCCGCGCGGACGCCAGGCCGGTGTTGCCGCCGAGATCGCGTCGATCAACGGCAAGTGGGAGGCGGAGTGGGCGGCCAAGACCGACAGCGACGGGACGCCGCTCTCGCCCTACCGGGTGATCCGCGACCTGTACGCCACGGTCGATGTTGCCAATACGATCATCACGCACGACGCGGGTAGCCCGCGCGATCAGCTGTCGCCGTTCTGGAAGTCGATCACGCCGCTCTCCTACATCGGCTGGGGCAAGACGACGCAGCTGGGCTACGGGTTGGGGCTGGCGATGGGCGCAAAGCTGGCCTGCCCGGACAAGCTGTGCATTAACGTGTGGGGCGACGCCGCAATCGGCTTCACCGGCATGGACTTCGAGACCGCGGTGCGGGAGCGCATCCCGATTCTGTCGGTGCTGTTCAACAACTTCTCGATGGCGATTGAGATCCCAATCATGCCGGTCTCGCAGGAGAAGTATGGCTCGACCGACATTTCGGGCAACTACGCCAAGATGGCGGAGGCGTTCGGCGGCTACGGCGAGCGGATCGAGACGCCGGACCAGATCATCCCCGCCATCCAGCGCGGCATCCAGAAGACCCAGGAAGGGGTGCCCGCACTGCTGGAGTTCATCACGGCGAAGGAGAACGAGATCTCACGCCATATGTAGTAACAGTCGCAGTTTTCTGGTTTTGGTTTTGAATTTTCGGTGGCTGCCGCGTGCGCGGGGGTTCGTCAAGGGTCGGAAATTGGCAACGAGGGGCTGACTGCAAGCTATGAGCCAGAGCAATGAACGCGTCCCCATCTGTATCGTCGGTTGCGGCGGGATGGGGCATCGCCACACGATCGCGTATCACGTGCTGGAGGAGACCGGGCTGTCGAACATGGAGTTGATGGCGGTCTGCGATATCAACCGCGACAATGCGGAGCGGGTGGCCGGGGAGGTCGAGCGCCTGTTTGGGCGCAGGCCGCTGCTCTTTACCGATCCGGAGCGGATGCTGGCGCACCCGGACATTGCCGCGGTCGACGTTGTGACGGACGGGTCGAGCCACCACGAGATCGCGACGGCCGCGCTGGCCGCGGGCAAGCATGCGCAGGTAGAGAAGCCGCTGGGGATCACGATTCGGGCCTGCCGGCGTATCATCGACGCGGCCGCGCAGAGCGGAACGGTGCTGGCGACGGCGGAAAACTACCGGCGCGATCCGGTGAACCGGATGGTGCGGGCGGTGATCGACGCCGGGCTGCTGGGCGACCCTTTTTTGATGGTCCAGACGTCGCTGGGCGGCGGGGACAAGATGGCAGCCACGCCGTGGCGGCACTTAAAGGTGAAAGGCGCGATCGGCCTGGATATGGGCGTCCACTACGCCGACATCATCCGCTACTATCTGGGCGAATACCGGCGCATCTTCGGGCGGGGGCTGATCGTGGAGCCGGTGCGGCGGCGGCCCGTGGCCGACGAGCACCCGCTGATCTCATACCGGGAGCAGACGCCGACCTACCCGGAAACAATCAAAGCCACGGGGGAGGACTCGATCCTGGCGCAGTATGCGATGGCGTCGGGGGCCACGGTGCAGTTCAGCCACGTCGGCGGCGGCAGGGGAAGCAGACGGTTTGAACGCAGCGTTCACGGACGCTGGGGCGCGCTCGACGTGCCGCGCGACCGCACAGGCGGGTCAGTTCGGCTGCGGCTGGAGGGGAAGGAGTTGCACGGCAAGGAGATCCTCGGCCTGCTACCCGACTTTTCGCTGAACGAGATCACGGCGCGGCTGTTCGGCGCCGACGGCGTGGTCTATGAGCTGCCGGGCGTAGCGCATGCGGAATATGCGCTGGACGCCAGACTGCTGGCAATCGAATACCACGACTTCGGCGAGGCGGTGTTGCAGGGACGCGCGCCGGAGGTAGACGGCCGCGACGGTATGATCGCGGTGGCGGCGATACTGGGCGCGTACGAGTCGGCGGCGGTCGGGCGTGCAGTCGAGATGGAAGAGGTGCTGACGGGCGCGGTGCGGCGCTACCAGGAGGAGATCGACGAGGCGCTGGGGCTGTAGGAAGACGAGGCGGCGGCGCGCGCAAACGGTTTGGGGCTGCTACTCACTCGGCGTCGAAGGCGAAACAGTGGGGACAACGGCCAGGCGCAGGGGGTCTCCGTCTTCGGGGATCTTGACGAGCCAGGCGGCCACCCATCCGGTCCCGTCCGGGGTTGAACCGCCGGTCTTGGATACGAAAAACCAGCCGCTGTCGACGGTACGGCCAAGCAGGCGCAGTTGCGTTCCAGCGGAAATCAGCTCCAGCGAGTCGTATGTCTGCCCGGGTCCTTTGCGGAGATTCAAAGCGACGGAGGCCTCGCCATAGAACGGCGCAGGTTCGCCGGGAACGGGCGTCGCGGCGGCAGTGACGGAACCGCTTGCCGCCGGTCCGCCAACAGCGGGGGCGGTCGCGGCGGCCTGATGTTCCGCCAGAACAGCGCGCTCTTCGGCAAGACGAATGGCGACGCGGGCCTCGACAGTTGCCTCAAGCGCGGCGCTGATTTCCTGTTGCGGGCTGTTGGCCCGTTCCTGCGCCAGACGCAACTTGACCAGGGCCTCAATCGTTGCTTCCTGCCCGACATTGGTAAGACGCTGGGAGCGAATCGCCAGGGCCGACAGCGCGACCACCGTGATGATCAGAGGAACAATTGCCGCGCTGAGCCAGACAAATCGCCGCCCCTTATTGACGGGCGGCGGGATCTCGATTATGACTTCCGGCCTGGCCGCCAGCATCCGGCGTCGGTGAGGGGCGAGCGCGTGTGAACTGCTTGGATCGGAAGCATGCTGCTCGGAGGGGTCCGGCCCGTGGGCCTGGCCGCCATCGGAGGCGGAATCTTGCGAATGCGCCCCTGATCGAGGGGGGCGGGGTGAACTGTAGTTCATCGCTTTGAAACAGAGACCAAATGAACAGGTAGCGGTCTGTCTGTCCGGCGCCTCGACAGAGGATAAACTGGGTGGCCGGGAGGCAGATAACGAAACAACGGGCCCTAAGACCCGCTCATTGAGTATAGCACGAACCCCTGCTCTGCGACACCCAAACGCCGCGCCCCTGAACGCCGTCAAGCCCGAAAACAGACGAAAACGAACGCCGTTCTACGCTTAGAGGTCGGGCGTGAACGGGACAGTGCGGCGATAGGCAGGACCGAAAAATCGGGCGGTCATTGTGAGCTCGTTGCGGCCTCGGGTAGCTACCCGGGCTGGGATTGTCGATGCTATTCTGGCGTGATTGATCGCGCATTATTATTCCGGCGGCGAAGCCGTTTGCATCGCGCCATCTGACCTTGGAGGAGACACCGTGAAGATCTCAATTCAGGAAAACCTGTTGCCGGGCGAAACGCTGAACGAGAAGCTCGACTACGCCGAGTCGCTCGGGATCGACGGGGTGGAAGTTCAGGGTCGTTCGCGCCTCTATGATCGCATTGGCGAATACGAGGCCGCGTTGCGCAATCGCACGCTGCGTATCTCCTCGATTTGCGGCCAGACGACGTTTGACTGGCTGGACCCGGACCGGGCGAAACGGGAGGCCAGCATCGCTGAATCGAGGCGCAATCTGGAGGCGTGCGGTTATTTCGGTGCGACCGGTCAGATTGTGCCGCCGATTTTCGGCCCGCCGCGGCTGCCGGACCTCTCGCCGCTGAAGGATGCGGTCGCGCTGGAAAAGGAACTGCTGGTCGAGATCACGCGCGAGCTGGCCGCGTTTGCTGACAGTCATGGCACGCTGTTGCTGCTTGAGCCTCTCAACCGCTACGAGCAGCATCTGCTGCGGCGGCAGGAGGACGGCGTGGAAATCATCGAGAAGGCGGGGTCGCCTCGCGGCGTGGCGCTGCTGACCGATTTTTTCCACATGCACATCGAGGAAGTCGACACGCCGGCGACGATTCGCAAGGTCGGGCCGTACATCGGTCATATCCATGTGGCGGACAATACGCGCGTTCAGCCGGGCGTGGGCGACATCGACTGGCGGGCCGGAATTCAGGCCCTGGCCGACGTCGGCTTCGCCGGCTATCTGGCCTACGAATGCCGGATTGCCGGTGAGCCGAAGGCGGCGCTGGCCCAGTCGGTCGCGTTCCTGCTTGAGACGGTCAGATCGGTACAGGACGGCTGAAGACGGGACGGGCCTGCATACCTTTACAGAAAGATCTTATCCCATAGAAATCCGGTTGGTCAATGGGTTTCCTGTGCTGGATCTGTCCCGGAATGAGACTGGTTTCTTGACAGATCTCCGGCCAATTACACCGGTGCACAGCCATTTTCCGGCCTGAAATGTCCCAAAACCGGGGCGAAATCTG
>DAOUHX010000430.1:0-7742 GCA_034428395.1 Caldilineaceae bacterium | reverse complement strand
CTATAGGAGGCACAAAGTGTCCTACTATGTAGCCGCCTATGACACCGAGGCCGTATACCCCTGGTGGGATGGACGCCAAAGGGGTTTCAGCTACACGCCCGCGCACATCACCGAGTTTCTGGAAGGCGTAACCGCGGTCGCCGAAGTGCATCTGCAGCGCGACGCGCCCGCCTCCTTCTTCCTCGTTGCCAAAATGCTCGAGCTTGCCGGCCCGCAGCTGCGCGCCATCCTCGACCACCCCCTTTTCGACATCCAGTGCCATACCTTCACCCATCCCAACCTGATCACCCTGCGCGACGACAAGTCCGCGCTCCGATACGAGCTGGCCGACGCCAAAAAACTGATCGAAGACAGCTTCGGCCGCGAGGTGACCGGTCTGACCGCGCCGGGCGGATACACTGACGGCTTCCGCGGCCATCCCAGCATCCTCGAGGTGATGTGGGAGGCTGGTTACCGCTACGTACGCAGCGTCGGCAAAGGTCCCAAAGGCACGCTGCCCGCCTTGCTCGACCAGCCCTTCTGGTATGCGCAGGACGGATTTCCCGAACTGCTCGAAACGCCCTCCCACGCCTGGCACGACAACATTCTGACCGGCCAGCCGGCCCAAGTTCATTGGCTGCCGCTCCTGCCCTGGCCCTATCCTGAAAAAATGCCCCAGGATGCACAGGGCGTCTACCAGGCCTACGCGCCCGGCATCGACTACGCTGTCCGGCACGGACTACTCTACTACATGCCCATCTTCCACCCCTGGTCCATCTACCGCGTCGACAAACAGGCCGCGCAGATAGCCATGCTGCTCGACGACGCCGACGCCAAAATGGAGATGACCTCCTGCACCCCCATTTACCATCATATCCACCGGCATCCCGCCCTCGCGGCTGACAAAACGTAAATCTAAAGACATCAACATGACAGACCAGACCCCAATCAACGTAGGCATCGCCGGCCTCGGACGCACCGGCTGGAACAACCACGCCAACGCCTTCGCCCACCTGTCCGAACAGTTCCGCGTCGTAGCCGTCTGCGACCCCGACCCACAACGTCAGGCCGAAGCGATTGAACGCTTTGACTGTCTGGCATACGCAACTTATGACGAGTTGGTGGCCGATAAAGCCGTCGAGCTCATGGTCGTCGCGACCCCCAGCAACCTCCACGCCGAGCAGTCGATCGCAGCCATGCGCGCCGGCCAGCACGTCATCGTCGAAAAGCCGATGGCCAGCGACCTTGCCGGCGCCGACGCAATGATCGCTGTCGCCAAGGAGACCGGCCGCATCCTTACCGTGCACCAGAACCTGCGCTACGCCGCCGACTTCGTCAAAGTGAAAGAGGTCATCGCCTCCGGCGTCCTCGGGCGCATCATCGAAATCCGCATCCACAACGGCCGCTTCGACCGCCGTTGGGACTGGCAGACGTCCAAACGCTTCGGCGGCGGCATGCTAAACAACAGCGGCCCCCACTTCGTCGACATGGGCATGCTCCTGATCGACGACCCCGATCCGGAGGTCTTTTGCCACATGGAGACCACCCCCCTCTACGCCGGCGACGCCGACAGCCATGTTAAAGTCATCCTCAAGCCCAAACGCGGACCGCTCGTCGAAATCAACATCATCACCGCCTGCGCCTTCCCCCAGCCGAACTTTCTCGTACTGGGCACACAAGGCACGCTCGTCTGCGACCACAACGAGGCCCACTGGCGCTATTTCGACCCCACCGACGCGCCTCCCCTCATCCTGGACGAAGCGCCGATCGCCCGCGACCGCACCTACAATCGCGAGCAGCTTCCCTGGAAAGATGAGCGCGTTCCCCTTCCCTACGACGGCGCCGGCAATGTACAGGCACTCTATCGCTCCCTCTACGCCGCCATCCGCGCAGGAGCCGAGCCGGAAATCACGCCGGAAAGCGTGCGCGCCCAGATCGCTGTCCTAGAAAAATGCCGCGAACTCAACCCCGGCGTATAATTCGCTGGATTTAATTGCCGCATATCAAATAGCCGAAACCGCTTCCAAGAATAAAGGGAGTACCGTATGGAACTGAGCTGCACATCCGTCATGCTGCCCCGCTGGGGGCTGGATGAGACATTCGACAATCTGCAAGCCTACGGCTACGACGCAGTGGAGCTGCGCTGCCGCTACAACCCCGACGATCCCAACGTCGAACCCTCCTTCTGGGGCCGCCACCTCTCCGACGTAAGCCCCGACAACATCGTCGACAAGGCTCCGCAGATTCGCGCCGCAGCGCAGCGCACCGGCCTGCGCGTCGCTGCGCTGGCGCCGAACTTTGTGTACAGCGAAACGGAAGTGATTGTGAAGCTCTTCAAGGGCGCCCTGGCCATCGACCCCGACCGGCCACCGCTGATCCGCATCGGCGCGCCCGGTCACGACCGCACCAAACCCTACTGGCCCCAGTTCCACGCCGCCCGCGCCGGCTTTGCCAGCCTCACCGAACTGGCGCGCACACACGGCGTCAAGGTGATCTACGAAATCCACACCGGCACCATCGCCGTCACCGCCTCGCGCACGCTCGAACTGCTGCGCGACCTCGACCCCGACCACATCGGCGCCATTTACGATATTCAGAACATGGTCGAAGTCGGCATCGAGGATACCCGCATGGGTCTGGACCTGCTCGGCCCTTACCTGGCCCACTGCCACGTTGGCAACCGCGTGCCCGAGGCGGCCGGCCGCAGCGACGCAGGCAATGTCGCCTGGAACTGGCGCGGCGCGCGCTTGGGAGAGGGCCTGGCCGACATTCCTCAGTTGATCAGCGACCTCAAAGCCGTGGGCTATAATGACGCCGTCTCTCTCGAACTGTTCACACCCGAAAACTTCGCCGCCGGCAACGATGACGAGATCGTCAGGTCGGAAGGGGCCTACCTGCGCGCGTTGATGGGGCGCGCCTGACCCACCGCACACCTTGAGGACTGAATCGCGATGAAATATGCCATCTGCAACGAGCTCTTCGAGGGCTGGCCCCTGGACAAGACCGCGGCCTTCGTCGCCGAACTCGGCTACCACGGCCTCGAACTGGCACCATTTACCCTCTGCGAGCTTGTAAGCGACCTTTCCAGCGCCCAACGGCGTAAAATCCGCCGAACTATCGAAAACGCCGGGCTGTCTGTGGTCGGCCTGCACTGGCTGCTCGCGCACACCAACGGCTTTCAGTTGAACGACCCCGACCCGGCCGTCCGCGCCCGCACCGCGCAGTATCTTCTCGACCTGATCGACTGCTGCGCCGAACTCGGCGGCGACGTCCTTATCTTCGGCTCGCCCCAACAGCGCGACATCCCGTCCGGCCGCGCGCCCGCCGAGGCCTGGGAATCGACCGTTGAGATCATGCACCGCTGCGGCGAGCGCGCACTGCAGCAGGGCGTCCTCTTCTGTATCGAACCCCTCAGCCGCAACGAGACCAACTTCATCATCAGCGTGGATGAGGCCGCGGCGCTGGTGCGCCACATCGACCATCCCGGTCTGCAGATGATGGTCGATGTGAAGGCCATGAGCAGCGACGTCCGCCCCATCCCGCAGCAGATCCGCACTGCGCATCCCCTCTTCCACCATGTCCATCTCAACGACCCCAACCTGCGCGGGCCAGGCATGGGTGAGCTCGATTTCGGCCCCATATTGCAGACCTTGACCGACCTCGACTACACGCGCTGGCTCTCCGTCGAAGTCTTCGACTTCACACCCGGCGCCGAGCGCACCGCCCGCGAAAGCCTCGCCTACCTGAACACAATCCATGAGGGGAGAACCAAATGAATTTTGATGTCCCTCTCTGTTCTCTCGCCTATACACTGCTTTCTCGCTGGCCGGATCATGATTAAAGGCGTTTGACACCAGATGATTTCTCTGTAAAATAGGGTCATTCCGACTGCGCCCGCAGCTTCAATTGCCGGCACATTGGAGTATTCCATTCCTCATCCTCAGCTCGGAAAACTCAGACAAAAGGAGAATCAAAACGATGGCACTCCGCAAGACACTGTTACGAACAGCTGTGCCCCTGGCAGCTCTCCTGCTCGTAGCGATCCTGGCCGCCGCGTGCGTGGCGCCGGTCGACACGGGCGGGGACATGATGGAAGAAGAGATGAAGGTGCTCACCGTCGCCGTTGCCCAGGAGCCGACGGCCCTGGAGGCAACACTTGCCGCCGGTGAAACAAACTGCAACGGCTGCCGCAACGTCATGGAGATGCTGGTCAGGCGCAACTACGAGACCGGTGAAGTCATTCCCATGCTGGCCACCAGCTGGGAACGGGTCGATGAGTACACGATCCAGTTTACGCTGCGCGAGGGCGTAACCTTCCACGACGGCTCACCCCTCAACGCCGAAGCCGTCGCCACCAGCATCAACTACATGTGGGAGGCCGAACTGGTCAACGTTCTGACCGGCTTCGTCGGCGGTGTCCTCAGCTCCGAAGCTGTGAGCGAGTACGTCGTCAACGTCTCGGCCCAGGACCCCGACCCGATCCTGCTGGAGAAGTTGTACTTCGTCGTCATCTCCTCCGCCAAGCAGATCAACGAAGAGCCGGAAACCTATGCCACCAAGCTCGTAGGCACCGGCCCCTACATGATGGATGAGTGGCGCCGCGGCGAGTCGATCACCTACGTCGTCAACCCGGACTGGTGGGGACATGGCGACCCCGAAGCGGCCGGCGGCAAGGTCACCTTCGACAAGCTGGTCTATCGCTTCCTGCCCGAAGACACAGTGCGCGCAGCAGCCGCACAGGCCGGTGAGGTCGACATCTCGCAGTTTGTCACGCCCGACCAGTGTCAGTCCGCCGCTGCCGACCCCAACCTGCGCTGCGAGTCCGCGGCCAGCGTTGAGACCATGTTCGCACGCATGGGCAACAAGGGTCTCTTCGAGGACATTCGCGTGCGCCGGGCCTTCAACCTTGCTATCGACAAAGATCTGATCGTCAATACGATCCTGGGCGGCGCCGCAACCACCACCGGACAGATCGTCAACGCGACCGCCACAGGGCACAACCCGAACCTTGAGCCCTATCCCTACGACGCGGACGAGGCGCGCGCACTGCTCGAAGCCGCCGCCGCTGACGGCGTAGACATCGGCGAGGAGTTCACCCTCGCCTCACGCCAGGGCCTCCACGCCGGCCACGTAGAGGTCATTCAGGCCATTGGCGGGATGCTCAGCGAGGTAGGCTTCAACCCCACCGTCGCTGTCATGCCCCCGGACACCTTCAACCCCTCCTTCGGCCACAATTGGGCCGAGATGGAGGGCCAGCCACGCTGGGTCGCCGTCCACCTGCACGGCAATGAGATCCTCGACCTCTGGTTCTCCTATGTCAACTACTTCGTCTGCGACGGCCCCGTCTCCCAATACTGCAACGAGGAAGTCGACAGGCTGTGGGAAGAGGCCCGCACCCTCTCGGGTGAGGCCCGCGACCTGAAGCTGCAGGAGGCCGCCCAGGTCGCCTACGATGACTACGCGCACGGCCTGATCGCCCACATGGACCTCGCCTACCTGGTCAGCGAAGACCTGGAATGGACTGTGAAACTGGACCACCGCATACAGGCTAAGGAGATGGCTCCCAAATAAGAGGAGGTCGTAGTTGTCCCGCCGGTCGACGCGCAAGGGTCTCTTGCCCTTGCGCGGTTCTTCCGGCGAAATCACCAAACCGAATAGTGCCTGCAACCAATAAGGTTACATATCGAACCAGCCATTGCATTCGACATGTAGCCAACCTTCTCCAATTACCTTAGAGGAGACCAGCAACGATGAAACTCCGCAAGACACCAATTATCATGCCCCTGACGGCCCTGCTTCTCTTGGCGCTGTTCCTGGCCGCGTGTGCACCGGTTGCGCCGGCGGACTCAGGCGGGGAAATGATGGAAGAAGAGATGAGCGTGCTCACCGTCGCAGTCGGTCAGGAGCCCACGCACCTCGAGGCAACCTGGGTCGCCGGTGAGACAAACTGCAACGGCTGCCGCAATATCATGGAAATGCTGGTCAGGCGCAACTACGAGACCGGTGAGGTCCTGCCCATGCTGGCCACCAGCTGGGAACGGCTCGATGACAGGACGCTCCAGTTTACCCTGCGCCAGGGCGTAACCTTCCACGACGGCGCTCCCTTCAACGCCGAAGCCGTCGCCACCAGCATCAACTACATGTGGACGGCCGACCTGAGCCAGACGCTGACCGGAACGATCGGCGCAGAGCTCACAGCTGAAGTTGTCGACGAATACACCGTCAACGTCGCGGCCGCCGCTCCCGACCAGATCCTGCTGGAGAAGTTGTACTTCGTCGTCATCTCCTCCCCCAAGCAGATCAATGAAGCGCCGGAAACTTATGCGAGCAAATTGATCGGCACCGGCCCCTACATGATGGAAGAGTGGCGCCGAGGGGAGTCGCTTATCATGGTCGCCAACCCGGACTGGTGGGGAAATGACGACCCTGAAGCCGCCGGCGGCAAGATCTCCTTCGATAAACTGATCTATCGCTTCCTGCCCGAAGACACGGTACGCGCCGCAGCCGCACAGGCCGGTGAGGTCGACATCGCTCA
The DNA here is from genome assembly GCA_034428395.1 of Caldilineaceae bacterium. Taxonomy (GTDB): domain Bacteria; phylum Chloroflexota; class Anaerolineae; order Caldilineales; family Caldilineaceae; genus Bin5. The sequence continues at coordinate 1,228 of DAOUHX010000430.1, read as the reverse complement.
GTTCGTCACCCCCGACCAGTGCAAGTCCGCCGCAGATGACCCCAACCTGCGCTGCGAGTCCGCGGCCAGCGTTGAAACCATGTTCGTTCGCATGGGCAACCAGGGCCTCTTCTCCGACAGACGCGTACGCCTGGCCATCAACCTGGCGATCGACAAGGCGTCGATTATCGATACCATTCTGGGCGGCGCCGCAACCATCACCGGCCAGATCGTCAATGCGACCGCCACCGGACACAACCCGAACCTTGAACCCTATCCCTACGACCCGGACGAGGCGCGCGCACTGCTCAAGGCTGCCGCCGCTGACGGCGTAGACGTCGGCCAGGAGTTCACCCTCTCCTCACGTCAGGGTCTCCACGCCGGCCACGTCGAAGTAGTCCAGGCCGTCGCCGGCATGCTTAGCGACGTCGGCTTCAACCCCACCGTCGCCGTCATGCCCCCGGACACCTTCAACCCCGCCTTCAGCCACAACTGGTCCGAGCTGGAAGGCCAGCCCCACTGGGTCGCCATTCACCTGCACGGTAATGAGATCCTCGACGTCTGGTACTCCTATGCCAACTACTTCGTCTGCGGCGGCGCAGTGTCTCTCTACTGCAACGACGAGATGGACGTGCTGGTTGGAGAAGGAGGCGCCCTCTCTGGCGAGGCCCGCGACATGAAGCTGCAGGAAGCCGGACAACTCGCCTATGACGATGTCGCCTACGGCCTGATCGCCCATATGGATCTGGCCTACCTGGTCAGCGAAGGCCTGGAATGGACTGCGAAACTGGACCACCGCCTGCAGGCCAAGGAGATGGCTCCCAAGTAATGGGACGAAGTTGTCCCTCAAGTTGACCCGCCCGGAGACTCTGCCTGTTGTGTATCGTCCGGCAGAAAAAGACAGTGCCGGATTCGCAATAGCCAGAGAAGGTGACCGCGACGGACGACCGTCCCGCGACAGTGCAGATTTGGGGCCGTCCCCGCTGCCGCCGTCTCTCCACCAATGAAGAAAAGGCGGAGGAGTGAGACATAATCTCGCTCCTCCCCCTCCGTCTTCCGCATCTCGCACCAAAGGGCGAAATCATTACTCTCTATCTGATTAGACGCTTCGGTCACTCGCTTGGCGTCGCCTTCGCCGTCCTAACCATCGTTTTCATAACCGGCCGTGTCGTTGGCGACCCCGTCCGCATCCTGCTAGGCGTCGAAGCCACCGAAGAACGCGTCCAACAGGTGCGCGACCAGTTGGGAC
>DAOUHX010000429.1:0-3939 GCA_034428395.1 Caldilineaceae bacterium | reverse complement strand
GGTGCCTTCCAGGGGGCAGAGCTGGGCCGGGGTGGCGGCGTGGGTGACGATGCAGTCGGCTTCCTGGTGGTGGCCGTCGCTGCCGTCGCCGTCTGAGTGGCCGCCGCCGTCGTCATGGCTGTGGCGGTTCTTATACTGTTCGGGGGTGTAATCCGAGCAGGCGACGTGGACGTGTGTACCGTCGTCAAAAACACACCAATCTCCGGCGAAGACGGTCGCCGGGCTTACGAGGCCGGCAATGAGGACTGCGAGTGCTGCGAAAAGACGTACCTTTATCATGATAGTGTCTCCTATGTTTCCCCGGCTGTACGAGTGAATTGGTTTCCGGTTCTAAATTGAAGACGCCGCGCACGCGGGGTATGTTTCGCTTTACCATAAAAATGACATAGAACAGAGCGAATTGACACAATAATGACACCTCTAAGATGGAAGACGTCGACTGCAACCGGTTGGCGCAAGTGCTTGCCCACTTTGCCAACTGGGCAGAGCTGGGCCGGTGTGGCCGAGTGGCGGACGGTGAAGCCGGTGCAGCCGGCCTCCCTGAAGACCGAGGTCGGGGCCGGCCTGATTGCCTGCACTTGGCAATCGAAGAGGTCATCTCTCCATCTCTCAGACAAAGATATGGCATTCTTGCAGGCCCCAATCTAACTCCGAATTCGGGTTTCATTAGATCCTTTACCCGGCTGGTTGAGATCTGTCAGAGGGGCGTTGCGGGGGGAGTCCCCCCGCACAAGGGAGGGCCGGAACGGCCCGACCGTCCACACGTCATTGGACAGTCGCCAGTGGTCAGTAGCCAGGAACTGCCGGGGGGCGGATATGACTCGGTTGCTGCACGAGGCACGGGAGATTGCACCCCAATTCTGGTTTGCGCCCAACCCGGTGAACTTGATCATCGCACGCGCCACCCCTATAATGGTGGCGTCAGCGGCCATCCGCGCGGATGGGCCGGGACACAGATGTCGGAGTGCGGAGACGCCCCACGTCAGCGTCCTCCGACCAAATGCGGGTTCGAACCCCGCCCGTTCGCAGGAGCAGCGGCTGTGTTTGCGGCTGCAGGCGATCGGCAGATCAGAAGGAAGGTACTATGTTGTCGACCCCCAGCCAGATTTCACGCGCCCTGGACAGGGTGTTGCACAAAGTGACCCAGCCGGCGCGCTACACGGGCGGCGAGCTGAACAGCGTCGTAAAGGATTGGGATGACGCTGCCATCAGCGGCCGGATCGCGCTGGCCTTCCCCGACATCTACGAGTTGGGCGGGTCGAACCTGGGTCTGATGGTGCTCTACGACCTGATCAACAGGCGGGAGGACCTACTGGCCGAGCGGGTCTATTGCCCGTGGAGCGACTTTGAGGAGGTGATGCGGCGCGAAGGCATCCCACTGTTCGGGTTGGAGACTCGTCATCCCGTTGTCAGCTTCGACATCCTCGCGTTCTCGCTCCCCTATGAACAGCTCTACACCAACGTTCTGACGATGCTCGAACTGGCGCATGTCCCGCTGCGCGCGGCGGACCGCGAGGCCTCAGATCCGCTGGTGATCGCGGGCGGGTCGGGCTGTTACAATCCGGAGCCGATGAGCGCGTTTTTTGACGCAATGGTCATCGGCGAGGGCGAAGAGGTGATATTTGAGGTCATCGAGGCACACGCTGCGTGGAAGCGGGCGTTCGGAGACGGGCAGGGGCCGACCGGGCAGGCCCGCCGGCGGCTGTGGGAGATGCTGGCGGAGATTCCCGGCGTCTACGTTCCTGCGCTCTACGAAGCGAGCTACGCGGCCGACGGCACGATCGCAGGGACGCGCCCAACGAACGGGCAGGCCCCGGCAACGGTCATGAAACGGGTGGTGACGGTGATGCCGCCGCCGGTGACGAAGTTCATCGTGCCTTTCATCAACGTGGTCCACAACCGGGCCGCGATCGAGATCATGCGCGGGTGCACGCGCGGTTGCCGCTTCTGCCAGGCCGGCATGATTTTCCGTCCGGTGCGCGAGCGACCGGTGGAGGAGGTCCTGGCCGCGGTGGACGAGATGATCGCCGAGTGCGGCTTCGAGGAGGTCAGCTTTCTCAGCCTCAGCAGCAGCGACTACACCTATGTCGAGGAGCTGGTGCGGCGGACAATGGAGCGGCACGGCGCGCGGCGGCTGTCGGTCGGCCTGCCGAGCCTGCGGATAGAGAGTTTCAGTGTCGACCTGATGGAGCTACTCGAGAAGGGGCGGCGGCGCTCCGGCTTTACGTTCGCGCCGGAGGCGGCGACCGACCGGCTGCGCGATATCATCAACAAGCCGATCGGAGACGAGGACCTCTTGCGCACGGCCGAGGAGGTCTACAGCCGCGGTTGGAAGACGATCAAGATGTACTTTATGATCGGGCATCCCACGCAGACGCTGGCCGACGTGCAGGCGATTGCCGACCTTTCCAAGCGCGTGCTGGCGGTGGGCCGCCGGGCGCTGGGCAACAAGGCAAACGTACGCATTGGCGTCAGCACGCTGGTGCCGAAACCGCACACGCCGTTTCAGTGGGTGCCGATGGCGGAAGAGGAGACGATCCGTGAGCAGATCCGGCTGTTGCAGCGGGAGCTGAAGGGGCCCGGCATCCACTTCACATGGAATGACCCGCGCGAGACGCTTGTCGAGGCGTTTTTGACGCGCGGTGACCGCAAGCTGTGCGACGTGATCGAGCGGGCCTGGCAGCTGGGCGCAAAGCTGGACGCGTGGGGCGAGCATTTCCGATTCGATCTGTGGCAGCGTGCCTTCGCCGACTGCGAGCTGGAGATGGACTGGTTCGCGCGACGGCAGCGGCCAGTGGACGAGATCCTGCCGTGGGAGCACATTTCGGCGGGGCTGACGAAGGAGTTTTTGGCGCAGGAGTATCTGCATACATATGCGGGCGGCGTGGTGGACGACTGCCGCGAGCACTGCTTCTCGTGCGGCATCCTGGGCTACTTCAAGGAGCAGCGGCGGGAGGCGCCGGACGAGGCCTGGTGTTGCCCGCCGCTGGGCAAGGACAAGGCGCGCCAGCCGGTCGATATCGTGCCGGTCCCCCTCTATTTCAACGAAGAGATGAACGGCGAGGGCGTGGGTCTGCCGGCCGGTTCGGGCGTGGACGAGGGGCTGATCCTGGAACTGAGCGAAGCGAAAGGGCAGTTCGACGAGCGCGTGCCGCAGCGGCGGCACGGCACGGTCAGCCAGCGCATTGTCGAGGCGGAGGTCGCATGACGCAAACCGTCGATCAGCCGCTACCGCCCGCCATGGCGGAGGCGCCCGCGCGGCAGCGGGTGCGATTCACATATGAGAAGGGCGAGGCGATCAAGTTTATCGGCCACCAGGACGAGATGCGCCTGTGGGAGCGCACGTTGCGCCGGGCCGATTTGCCGCTTCTCTACAAGCAGGGCTTCAACCCGCAGCCGCATATCCAGTTCGCGGCGCCGCTGGGGCTTGGGATGACTGGCGTACAGGAGCTGCTCGACGTGACGTTCAGCCCGCCGCTGCCGCTGGCGGCGCTGATGGCGCGCATTCGCCACAAACTTCCGCCGGGTGTGCGCCTCTTGGATGGCAGAGAGGTGCCGCTGAAGACTGCGTCGCCGCAATCGCTGACGATCGGGGCCGACTATACGATCCTGATCTTCGCCGAGCCGGACGAGGTGAGCGAGGCGGAGCTGCGGGCCAGGCTTGACGCGTTTCTGGCCGGGAGCGCGTGCTGGCGCGAGAGGGAGCGGCACGGTCAGCGTTACAGCTACAATTTGCGCCCGCTGGTCTTTGTGCTGCGCTACTCGGGCTACGACGAGGCGGCGGGCGAGCATCGCATATTTCTGCGCGTTCAGATGCGGGCCGGTGCGACGGGCCGCCCCGATGAGCTGGTCGACGCGCTCGGATTCGACGACTACGCACGCACGCTCCGGCGCGAGCGCATCTATTTCGCGGACAGCGAGTCAGACGTTGCGGTCTTT
>DAOUHX010000428.1:0-6240 GCA_034428395.1 Caldilineaceae bacterium | reverse complement strand
GACATCACCGATGCCGTCCGCATCCTCGAGGTCCAGGACGCCGTCTACGCCCACGCCCGCGCCAATCCGAACACCAACGGCCCGCATCCGCTCGGCGCGCCTGCACCAGTGTAGCCAATTCAGTTTGTATTTGAAGAGGAATTAGCCCGGCCGAGGCGTCCTCGCCGGCTTTGCATTCAGAAAAGTCTACCCGCGCCCACCCTCACACCCGTCCGGCGTACGAGCGCCCCCTGACCTGCTTGAAGGGCGGCATCTTGGGCGCGTCCGTAACCGATTCGTCACGCTGAGACGAGGCACGCATGTAGTGGACCGCGTAACCGCGTCGCCGCCGGCCCGACAGGTTGGCGTTGCTCTGGTGCAGGACCAGGCTGTGGTGGAAACTTACGCTTCCGGCGCTGAGCGGCGCGGGCACGACCGGCCACGTCTCGCTCCCCAAGTCTTCCAGGAACCAGTCCAGCTGCGGCTTGCGCATCATCCCCCAGCGGTGCGTGCCGGGCACAAAATTCAGGCAGCCGTTCTCGACAGTCGCCGCGTCGATCGCCGTCCAAGCCGACACCAAGTCCATCGGGAAGATGTCCCGCCATGACGCAGAATCCTGGTGCCAGGGCTGCGCCGTGCCTGTGACCGGCGCCTTCATGAAGAGTTGGTCGCCGTACATCTTGATGTCTTCGCTGCCCAGCAGATCGGCGATGATGTCGACGATGCGGGGATGGGTGGCATGTCCCCACATGACCTCGTCGTAAACGGCCAGGTTGAACAGCTTGCGCACCGAAAGCACCTGGTCGGTAACCTCCCGCTCATCTTCACGAAAGACCTTCTCAAGCTGAATGCTCGTTGCCGGGATGTTCGCGGCCTTGCCCGCCGCGATCAGGTCGGTGTGCGCGGCCAAGACCTCTACTTCCTCCGCTGAAAGAACGTTCTCCACAGTCAGAAAGCCATTGAGCCTGAACTGATCAACCTGCTCCTCAGTAAGTACACGTAGCCGCGGCGCTGCCATACACGTTTCCTTTTCTCTGCTTACCATAGTCGAAATCTGTGGGCGTGAGCGCTTACAGAGCCTCTACCCAGGCATCCGGCGCCGTATCGACCCCGTGCTTGGCGAAGACCGCATCAATCTCGTCCAGCGTCTCCTGATCGAGTGACCAGTCGAGACTGGCCGCGCCTTCCTCGACCTCCACGGGGCGGCGAAACCCGACCAGCGCCACGCTCACCACCGGATTCGACAGCACCCAGCGCAGCGCCAGATGCGCCACCGTCTTACCGTGACGGGCCGCGATCGGCTTGAGTTCATCCACGGCAGCCACATTCCTGGCGAAGACATCCTCGGTAAAGAGCGGGATGTTAAAGGCGATGCCGTTCGAACGCCAGTCATCTTCGTCGAACGTCGTCTCAGGCGTGAACGCGCCTGCCAGCAGCCCGTGCGCCAGCGATCCGTAGGTCATCAGCCCGATCCCATGCTCTGCAATCGTCGGGAAAATCTCCCGCTCCAGGCGCCGGTCAAACATGTGGTAACCGTACTGGGCGATATCCACGCGACGCGTCGCCATGCAGGTCTCGATCTGGTCCGGCGTAAAATTGGAGACGCCGACATAACGCGCTTTGCCGGCCTGCACGATCTCCTCCAGCGCGCCCATCGACTCCTCCAGCGGCGTCTCTCTGTCCGGCCAGTGGATCAGATAGACATCCACATAGTCGGTCCCGAGAGCCTTCAGGCTGCGATCGATCGCAGCCAGCGCCGTTTCGCGGCGGCTGTCGCGCTGCCACTCTCCTTCCGGCCGGTAGATGCCGAACTTGGTGACGACGATCGCCTCCTTGCGCCGCGCGCCCAGCGCCTTGCCCAGAAGCCGCTCAGACTGCCCATATCCATAACCCTCCGCCGTGTCGAAGAGATTGATCCCCAGATCGAGCGCGCGCTGCACCGCGGCCACGACCTCACTTTCGTCAAAGTGTCCATAGCCTCCGCCAATCTCCCAGCAGCCATAACCGATCGCCGACACGTCCAGTCCGGTACGTCCAAATGCGCGATATTCCATCTGTTGACCTCCATACGGTGATCCAGTTAGTCTGCCAGGCAGTTGCGCTGCCGAAAAGTGTACAACGCGACAGTTGCCGGGTCAATGGGAACGAAATGATCGCCCTCATAAGACCGGGCTTAGCCTCTGTAGATCTCCAGGTGACGTGCCGCGATCACCTCCCAGCTGAACTGGCGCGCGGCCTGCCGCGCATTGGCGCGCAGGTTGGCGGCCAAGTCGGCATCCTCGGCGATCCGCGTTACAGCCGTGGCTGCCGCCCCCGGGTCCCTCGCGGGAACGAGCAGCAGATCGGAGTCCGCCTCCAGTTCCGGCGTTGGCACCTGCGGATGCGTGGTAACAATTGCGCAACCGTTGGCAAGCGCCGCGGTCAGCGTGCTGCGACGCAGGCTCATACCATCCTCATAGGGCATCACCAGCATGTCTATGGCGTTGAAGTCGGCCGCGACCTCGGAATCTGACTGGAGCCCGGTCCACTGCACGCGACCGTCCAGTCCCCGTTCGGCGATGCTGGCCTCAACCTTCTGCAGGTATTGGAAGTTCGTCTCGTCGCTGGCACCGACCCGCTCACCGATCATCAGCAGATGCGCGTCACGTCCGTCCCGTACCAGCGCATCCAGCGTCTCCACCAACGTAAGCCCGCCCTTGCTGGCATTGAGAAATCCGAAGTAGCCGAGGACAATCTGATCGCCGCCATAACCGCGCATCGACCGGCGTTCCCTCCGCTCCCCATCTGAAAATTGAACGCTCTTGATGTCGCTGCCGATCGGAATGCGGTGAAGCTGCCCGGGCCGCGTCTGCGCCCGCACCGACTCCCAGTCGCTCTGATTCGTCACCACGACCGCCTCCGCCGCCCGCAGCGGCAGGCGCGTGACCCAACTGCGCAGGCGTGAGCCGGCCTTGGGGAAGAGATAGGGAACGCGTAGATCATGGTACGTCCACGCCGAGTGCAGCCCGTGCCGCCGCAAAAAGCGGGGCAACGCATTGATTGCCGGGTGCATACCGTAGGCCGCAGTCTGATATTGGACATGGACCCAGTACGCGCCGACCGCGCGCGCACACGCGGGAATATCTCGCAGCAGCCCCCATCCCCAGCCGCCCGTCCGCCCCAGAACACGCACGCCATCCCCTTCTGCCGAGGACGGGACCTGCGCATCGGTCAGAACGGCGATCTGCGCGCCCCCGGCCTGCAGCGCCTGCGCCAGCTCGGCCGTAAATCTACCCACACCTCCGACCATAGGCGGGTACTCGCCGCTGACAAACAGCACCTTCGCCCGCTCAAACGCCACTTCGCTCAATCCCCCGTCGCTAGATCCAGGCTGGTCAACACGGTAATCGCTCTTCCAACGCGGCCAGCAACTCCTCCTGCCGCGCCACTGCGGGCAGAAACAGCGTGCGCGGCGTCTCCATTTCGACGAGGCCGTCGCCACTGACGGGCCAATAGACGAGACTCAGACCGGGCGTGATGCGGCCGGCCTCGACGCAGGTAATCATCTGGCGAAATAGGATTTGCCGTGGCGCCTGCAGCGGCGCATGCACGGTCACACCATCCGCGGTCAGCTCCAGGCGCATCAGCGTCCAACGCAGATAGACGACCGCGAAACCGGTCGCCGCCAGCAGGAAGAAGAGGGAAGGCAGATTGAAATAGCGCACAACTTCCCAGGCAAAGAGGGCAGCCACCGCCGCGCCGCCGGCAGCGAAGAGGCGGTATACCGGCCGCGGGAGGTACACAGATTCCTCAGTCATGGAATTTGCGGCTCACGGCGACTGCGTTACTACGCGCTCCTCGTGTGCGGGCGTACATACTCGCTATCCGCCGCCGTCCGGCTGCCGCGCGCGCATGCTGATGAACAGCGCTGCCAACGCGACCAGAGAGAGAAAGCCGGCGCCGTAGACGATCACGCGAATGACCTGGCTTTCCCATAGCGAGGGCGCGAATCCGGCAAATCCGCCCAGTATTCCGGCCAGAGGAACTGTCGCGATCAGGACAAAGTTGAGCAAAAAGAAGGTAAGCGAAGGCCGGGGCGCGTCACTGCGCGCGAGGAACTTCATCATGACGTAGATCGCGGCCAGCGGGTAAAGCGCTCCCACCAACAGGAGCGCGACCGAGCCGGCCTTCTGCAAGATTTCCATGCGCGTTGCGTACCGGGTCAAGCCGTCTGCTTGCCGGCCATCATCAAGCCGACCTGCTCGCGAGTGGCCGCGCCGGTGTCGACAACGCCCATTACACGCCCGCCGTTGAGCACCGCGATGCGGTCGGCAAGGCTGAACAGCTCATCCAGGTCCTCGCTGATCAGCAGCACCGCCACACCAGCCGCCTGCTCCTCCAACAGACGGTTGCGCACCGCCTCGGTCGCGCCGACGTCCAACCCCTGGGTTGGATGGGCCGCGATGATCAACTTCGGATCGGTCGTCAGCTCCCGCGCCAGAATCAACTTCTGCAGATTGCCGCCGGACAGCGCGCCGGCGTTGGTGGTGATGCCTGGTGTGTCCACGTTGAACTCGTCCACCAGTTCAGCACTCATCTTGTCCAGCCCATCGCGATCCAGGAACAGCCCTGGTCTGTTGCGGTAATGTTTGAGCGCGATATTGTCCGCCACATTCATCGAACCGACCGTCGCCACGTGGACGCGGCTTTCGGGGATGTGGGCAATGCCGGCGTCGATGATCGCCCGCGGCGAATGGTTGGTAATGTCCCGCCCCAAAAGACGCACACGGCCGTCGGTCGCCCGCCGCAAACCGGTCAACAGTTCAGCCAGCTCCCTCTGCCCGTTGCCGGCCACGCCGGCGATGCCAAGTATCTCACCACTGCGGATCTGTAGCGAGACATCATGCAGCGCGGGCAGCCGCTTCTCGTTCAGGCAGCAGACCTCTTCAACCTCAAGGCAGATTTCGCCGAACGCCTGCTCCCCTTTATCGATACGGAATATAACCGCACGGCCAACCATCAACTGGGCCAGGTGCGCGGCGCTCGTGGCGGCCGTCACCTCCTCGGTCGCGACCACCCGCCCCTGGCGAAGCACGGTTACGCGGTCGGCAAAGCGCGTCACCTCATCAAGCTTATGGCTGATGAAGACAATCGTCTTGCCCTCCTGCACCATGCGTTTCATCGTCTGGCCCAGCGCATCGGCCTCCTGCGGCGTCAGGACCGCGGTCGGCTCGTCGAAAATCAGAATGTCCGCGCCGCGATAAAGCGCCTTCAGAATCTCGACCCGCTGCTGCTCGCCAACGCTCAACTGCCAAATGAACGCATCCGGGTCCACAAGCAGATCGTACTGTTCGCTCACCTCCACGATGCGCCGCTTCACCCGCTGCATGTCCAGCCGCAGGGAACGAAAACGCCCCCGCTCTGAAGGTGTGAAGTAGGGATCATCCAGCCCCAGAATGATGTTTTCGGCGACAGTCTGGTTCATCACCAACTTGAAATGCTGGTGGACCATCGCGATGCCCAGGTCGAACGCGGTTCGAGGAGAATCAATGTTCACGGGGAGACCGTGTAGGTAAACGCTGCCCTGTTCAGGTAGATACAGCCCTGCGAGGACGTTCATCAGGGTGGACTTCCCCGCGCCGTTCTCACCCAGCAGCGCGTGTATCTCGCCCTTGTGAATCGTCAGGTCGACGCGGTCGTTCGCCAAAACGCCGGGAAACCGTTTGGTGATTCCCCGCATTTCCACGGCCGAAGGAATGGAGTCAGACATAGGACATCGAAGAGTGGATATGTGGCCCGCGTCAGGAATGGGATACAGACAGAGAGTGGGGGCAACGGCTGCAGCCCCACTCTCTGAAGACCCCCGGTCTCGGCCTGCGATGGAATCCTTTCCCTACTGCGGGATCTGGCCTGTCACACCTTCTACGAGCCAGTCATAGCTGAGCAGAGCGGGGTCGTCCATACATTCGCCATCGGCGACCCGTTCCGCGCCGGTATTGTCGTTGATCGGACCGCAGAAGAGCAGGAAACTTCCGTCGAGAATGCCTGCCTTGGCCTCCTCGACCGCCGATCTCACATCCTCCGGCACAAAGTCGGCGACCGGCGCCAGTTCCAGCACGCCTTCAGCCATACCCCACCAGATCGGTTCATTGGTCCACGTCCCGGCAGCTACGTCCCGCACCTTCTTTTCGTAGATCACCCGCCAGTTCCAGATAGGTGCGGTCAGCACTGCGTCCGGTGCGATCTCCGGATTGATCGCGTTGTAGCCGATGGCGTAGACGC
>DAOUHX010000427.1:0-2327 GCA_034428395.1 Caldilineaceae bacterium | reverse complement strand
CGCCGCCAGCGTCGACGACATCTACGCCACCGTCATGCGCCAGGCCTTCTTCGTAATCTTCGAAAAAGAGGCGCACGAGGCCATCCTCCGGAACGCCTCACCCCAGGAGCTGGACCGCATCTACCTGGAAAATCTGCAGGAGCAGTTCGGCGACAGTGTCGAACTCCCCGACGAGTTTCAATACGAGTGGGTCAGCATCCCCCACATCTACCATACCCCTTTCTACTGCTACGCCTACAGCTTCGGCCAGCTGCTCGTCCTCTCCCTCTACCGCCGTTACCAGCAGGAGGGCAATGCCTTCAAACCCGGCTACCTCAACATGCTGGCAACCGGCGGCTCCGCCCGCCCACAGCAGATCCTGGAATCGGCCGGCATCGACATGACCGACCCCGACTTCTGGCAGGCCGGCTTCGACGTCATTCGCGACATGATCGACGAGCTTGAAGCCATGACCCTCTCCTGAGCCGGCTTGCGCGCGCAGCCGCTCATCCTGGAAGTCATAAAAGGGGCGCCTTCAGACTACTGAAGGCGCCCCTGGGTCATCGCAAGCCCGGCAGGAGGAGGCCATTCTTCCGCCTTCTAACTGTTTGGCTTCATAGGGAATGGCTCGCTATCGCTTCGACAGTTACCGCTTGCCCATTCTGCTCGAGTCCCGGGGGAACGTGACGGGACGTTTCAGACATTGAATCTGCCAAACTCAGAACGGGTCGTCATCGCTCCCGCCAAACTGACACGTTATCTCTTGTCGACCAGCCATCCTACGGGCAAAGGCAAGGCCGCCTTCTTTTCACGGTTCGGCTTTCGTCGCGATCAGTGGGAAGTCCTCGCCAATGCGCTGCGCGTCCACGCCTTGAGCCACCCTGTCAGCCGCACGGTGGACTCTGACAACGGTACGAGATATACTTTAGACGGAAAACTTGATTCTCCTGACGGGCGAAATCCGTTTGTCAGAACGGTCTGGCTCATCGAAACCGGGACGACCATACCCAGGCTGATTACGGCTTATCCGCTGAGGAGGCCTGATGTTTAACGAACTGGACATTGTCGTTCTCACTGAAGATATTCCACAGGACGGCCTAGAAAAGTTCGATGTGGGCACAATCGTTCACGCCTTTCCTGGTGGGAGCGCCTATGTCGTGGAATTCATGACGCCCGAAGGCACGACTGTTGCCGTCTCCGAAATCTTGCCGTCGCAAATGCGCCCTGTATCACAAACCGACATCGCGCATGTGCGCACTATCAGTAAGTCTGCCTGAACGTCGTCAATGAGGATGGTGCCGCTTCACGCCCCCGGGCAGGTCTCAGCCAGGTCCTGGATGCACGCGGACATAGGCTTCCATCAAGCCTGGCCAGCCCCGATCCGTTTACGAGTGGAAATTCGCGAGAGGGAAAACTTCTGAAACCGCAGAGGACCTGCGGCCGCCAACTAGCCCACTTGGCGGCGGACCTCCAGCACATTCGGCAGCCGTTCGATGCGGGTCATGATACGCGTCAATTGGGAGATGTTCGATAGCTCCAACGTCGCGTAGATCAATGCAACGTTGTTCGGCAGCCCCGTCTCCGCCGCCGCCGCCTGCATGTTGATCTTCTCGTCAGCCACCAGGCTGGTCACGTCGCGCAGCAGGCCGGCCCGGTCGTAGGCCTTCACCTGGATGCTGACCGGATACTTCTCCTCGCTCTTGGCGCCCCACTGCACCTCCACCAGCCGCGCATTTTCGGCCCGCTGGATCAGCGCAGTGATGTTTGGGCAGTTCGTCCGGTGGATCGACACTCCCCGTCCTTTCGTCACGTAGCCCACGATCGGGTCGCCCGGCACAGGATTGCAGCAGCGCGCCGCATTCGCCAGCACGCCGTCCAGCCCGGCAACCTGCACACCTTCAATCGAGACCGTGCGCGGCTGCGGCCGCGCGGCCAACTGCTCCGGCTCCTCTTTCAGCTGCTCGCTGCGCTCATGCTCGATCACCCGCTGCGCAATATGCTGGCCTGTCACGTCGCCGTAGCCGATCGCAGCCAGAAAGTCTTCCAGCTCCTCGAAGCCGCACAGCTTCGCCACCATCTCGAACGGCTGCGTTACGCTCAGCCGCTTCAGGTCCTTCTCCAGAATCTGCCGGCCCTGGGCAACATTCTCTTCCCTCGCCTGCTTGCGGAACCAGGTCCGGATCTTCCCGCGCGCCCGCGTCGTCGCCACATACCCCATATTGGGGTTGATCCAATCCCGGCTGGGGCCGCCCCGCTTGGCCGAAATCACCTCCACCTGGTCCCCGTTCTGCAGCTGAAAGTCCAACGACACCAGCCGCCCGTTGACCTTCGCGCCGCGGCAGCGGTGG
>DAOUHX010000426.1:0-19940 GCA_034428395.1 Caldilineaceae bacterium | reverse complement strand
ACGTCCCGGCACACAGTTGCATGGCATGCAGCAACCTCACGTCGACGAACCCTTCGTGAGAGTGCTCGAAAGAGCTGTCCGCAATCGTGGCTACCTGCTCCTGACCGCCGGCTTCTTTGTCTGCGGCTTTCACGTCGCCTTCATCAGCGCCCATCTGCCCGCCTATCTGGGCGATTTCGGACAGCCGGAATTCGTCGCCGCCGGCGCGCTGGCGCTCATCGGCGCCTTCAACATCCTTGGCTCGATGACCTTCGGCTGGCTCGGCGACCGTTTCCCCCGCAAGTACATGCTCAGCCTCATTTACCTGGGCCGCGCCGTCGTCATCCTGCTCTTTCTCCTCGCACCCGTCACTCGCGTTTCTGCACTCATATTCGGCGGCGCCATCGGTTTCCTCTGGCTCGCGACCGTCCCCCTCACCAGCGGGACCGTCGCCCTCTTCTTCGGGCCCCGCTATCTGTCAACGCTCTACGGCATCGTCTTCTTCAGCCATCAGATCGGAGCCTTTATCGGCGTCTGGCTCGGCGGCCGCATCTACGACACTTCGGGGACTTACCTGCCTGTCTGGATCGCCGGCATCGCCCTCGGCGTCTTCGCCGCTCTCGTCCACCTGCCCATCCCCGAGCGACCCGAACTGTCTACCGCCGCCGCGGCCGCAGACTAGCCAGTGCCGCCCGACTTCTAAGTCCCACAAGGAATTCCGATGACCTCTTCTCAGCCGCAACAAGCCGGATTTTCTCCACAACGCCTCGCCCGCGTCGACAGGCTCCTCGAGCGGTACGTCCAAAGCGGCCTCCTCGCCGGCATCCTCGGTATCATCTACCGCAAAGGCGAAGTAGCCTACGCCAACGCCGTCGGCATGCGCGAACGAGAGACCAACCGGCCCATGACCGAAGATACGATCTTCCGCATCTACTCCATGACCAAACCGATAACCGCAGTCGCCGCGCTCATGCTCTACGAGGACGGGCGCTTCCTTCTCGACGACCCGATCGCGTCATACATCCCGGAATTCGACGACGTTCGCGTCTACAGCGGCGACATGGAGAATCTTGAGACCCCCGACCGACCCATTAATGTCAAAGACCTCTTCATGCACACCGCGGGGTTGACATACGGCTGGGACCAGGAACACCCCGTCGAGGAACTGTACCGAAAGACAATTGGGGATACCGAGCAGTTGAATCTGGAGAAATTTGTCGAGAGAATTGCCTCACTCCCGCTACTCTACCACCCAGGCTCCCGTTGGATCTACAGTTACGCCACCGACGTCCTCGGCCGCTTAGTTGAACTGCTCTCGGGCCAATCGCTCGATCGCTTTTTCCGCCGGGAGATCTTCGCGCCCCTGGGCATGAACGACACCGCCTTCCATCTGCCGCCTGATTCGGTCGATCGCTTCGCCGCCTGTTACTGGCCGCCCGGCGGCAAAATGGGACCGGGCGCGCCCCCCAGCCCGAGACCTGATTTCGATCGGCCCTATGACCTCGCCAACCTCGGCGAGCCCAAATTTGAGCTGCAGGACGCACCCGCCGCCAGCCGCTACACACGGCCCCCACTCTTCCTTTCCGGCGGAGGCGGCCTCGTCTCTACCGCGGGCGATTACCTGCGCTTTGCCCAGATGCTGCTCAACGGCGGCGTGCTCGACGGCAACCGCCTGCTCGGCCGCAAAACAGTCGAAATGATGTGCGCCAACCATCTGCCAGCCGGCCTCATACCAATCCAAGTCGGCCCAACGCCCGATCGCGGCTATGGTTTTGGTCTGGGCGTCAGCGTGCTGACAGACCCGCCCGCCTCCAGCCAGCCGGGAAGCGTAGGCACCTACGGCTGGGGCGGAGCCGCCACGACCCAGTTCTGGATCGATCCCGCGGAGGAGATGATCGGCCTGCTGATGGCCCAATTCTTCCCCTTCGACTACTATCCCATTGCCCGCGAGTTCCGCCTCGCGGCCTACCAGGCTCTCGTCGACTGAGCAAGCAACGAAGCCCGAGGAAACCAGACTCACCTCAAATGGCGCCTACCCATGGCCGATCACCTCAAGCAATCATGTCCCTTTGCGCAACGCGACGCCTGCCCCCAGAAAGCCGCAAGATCTCTGCTTTCCGGACCATAAAGCCGCCCTGCCCAAAGACCGACATCCCTGCCCGACGCAAATGAGCAACGCATCAACCAAAGGACCGTCAATGTCGACCTCGCAACCCCAGCGAATCGGATTTTCACCCCAACGCCTCGCCCGCGTTGACAACCTCCTCCAACGATACGTGCAGGGCGGCCTGCTCCCCGGCGCCCTCGGTCTCATTTATCGCAAAGGCGAAGTCGCATACGCCGGCGCCTTCGGTAAGCGCGACATCGAGGCCGGCCGCCCCATGACCGAGGATACGATCTTCCGCATCTACTCGATGACAAAGCCTGTCACAGCCGTCGCCGCACTCATGCTCTTCGAAGACGGCCACTTTCTCCTCGACGATCCGGTCGCAACATACCTGCCTGAGTTCGAAGATGCACAGGTCTTCACCGGTGACCTCGAAAACCTCGAGCCGCTGCAGCGGTCCATCACCGTTAAAGACCTTTTCATGCACACCGCAGGCCTCAGCTACGGCTGGAACCCGGATTCTCCCGTCGACAAAATGTACCGCAAACAGGTCGGCGATCGCGCCAAACGCCCACTCGATACCGTGGTGCAGAAGCTGGCCCGTCTGCCCCTGCTCTACCACCCCGGCACCCGCTGGCACTACAGCCTCGCGACCGACGTTCTGGGACGGCTGGTCGAGGTGCTCTCCGGGCAACCGCTCGACGCCTTCTTCCGCCAGGAGATCTTCAATCCCCTCGCCATGCACGATACCGCCTTCCACGTGCCCGCCGGGTCTCTCGAACGCTTCTCCGCCTGCTACTGTCCCCTCGGCGGCTTCAGCCTCGGCCGCGATCTGGGACGCAATTCCAGGACCAGGAACGCGCCGGCTGAAGACGTTGACGGCAGCGGCGAACTGAAAATCGAGCTGCACGAGTCGCCGGGCGCCAGCCGCTTCGCCCAGCCACCGGTCTTTCTCTCCGGCGGCGGCGGCCTTGTTTCAACCATCGGAGATTACCTGCGCTTCGCCCAGATGCTGCTCCACGGCGGCGCGCTCGACGGCGCCCGCTTGCTCGGCCGAAAAACCATCGACACAATGCGCGCCAACCACCTTCCCACCGAACTGGTCCCGATCCTCTTGAACGGCGTCCCCAACGCCGGATACGGTTTCGGCCTCGGTGTCAGCGTTCTGGTCGACCTGCCCGCTTCCAGCGCCCCCGGCAGCACTGGCATCTTCGGCTGGGGCGGCGCGGCCTCTACCCAATTCTGGATCGATCCCGAAGAGGATATGCTGGGCATCTTCATGACCCAATTCATGCCGTCCGGCCACTATCCCGTCACCCGCGAATTCCGTGTGGCTGCCTATCAGGCTCTGGTTGCCTGACGTATGAGTCCCAGCAGGAGTTGACCGTGCCCATCCAAAAGGAGACTCGCCTCCTCCGCATCGGCGTACTCGGCGCCGGGCCGATCGCCCAGATCGCTCATCTCGAGGCCTGCCGCAAAGGACGCAATACCCAACTCTACGCGCTCTGCGAAGCCGCGCCCGACCTGCTCGCGCGCGTCGCCGCCATGCACCGCCCCCAACGCAGCTTCCTCCACTACGCCGACATGCTCGCCGATCCCCTCGTCGAAGCCGTTATCGTCGGCGTGGCCGATCAGTTTCACGCCAACTTGGCGCTTCAGGCCCTCGAAGCCGGCAAACACGTGCTGGTCGAAAAGCCAATGGGCGTCACCGTCGAGGAGTGCGAAACGCTGCGCGACGCCGTCATCGCCTCCGGCCTTACCCTCCAGGTGGGCCACAACCGTCGCTTCGACCCCGGCGTCATCCACGCCCGCCGCTTCATCCAGCAGCAGATCGGCGGCCTGCTCTCGGCCCAATTCTGGTACTACGACTCCGTCCACCGCTACACCATGACCGACGCCCTCCAGCCGCTCGTCATAACCAGCGCGCAGGTCCTTCGGCCTTCCGGCGACCCAAAGAGCGACCGCCGCCGCTATCTCATGCTCGCTCACGGCAGCCACCTGACCGACACCGCCCGCTTCTTGGCGCAGAGCGAAATCGCTCAACTGCGAGCCCGCCTGCTCGAGCGCTTCGACCGGCGCTGCTGGTTCGTCGACCTGGCCTACGCCGACGGCAGCCTCGGACACCTTGAGCTGACCGTCACGGTGGCGGGCGACTTCGAAGAGGGTTTCCGTATCCAGGGCGAACACGGCAGCGTCAACGGACGCCTGCCCCTCTCCTGGTACCACCAGTCCGGCTTCGTCGAGTGCTTCTCCACCGCTGACGACCTATACACCCGCCCGCTCGGGCAGGACGGCCACGGCTACCGCCGTCAGCTCGAAGGCTGGGCCGACACAGTTCTGCACGGCGAGGAGCAATGGGGCGCCGGCGTCCACGACGGCCTTGCCTCCATGCGCGCCATGACAGCCATCGCCCGCTCCGCGGCAACCGGTGGCGATTGGGTCGCGCTCGATTCCGTCTCAGGAGGAGTCTGAATGGAGATTGGTATCTTCGCCCGCACTTTCGAAGCACCCACCCTTGCAGACGTATTGGACGCAGTCGCGGCCCACGGCATCCGCTATATCCAGTTCAACGTCAGTTGCATGGCGCCCACCGATATGCCGGACGGCATCGACACCGCTTCCTTTTCGCAGGCGCGGCGGCAGATGGATGCCCGCAATATCGAAGCCGTCTCGCTCTCCGCCACCTACAACATGATCCACCCCGACCCGGCTGTTCGCGAACGGGGCATGCGCCGGCTGCAGCTGCTCGCCGCCCACGCCGCCGATCTCGGCACAGACCTGCTCACCCTCTGCACCGGCACCCGCGACCCGCACAATATGTGGGCGGGACATCCGCAAAACGCCTCGCCGGAAGCCTGGTCCGATCTGCTGGCCTCCATCGAGCGGGCCCTCACAATCGCATCGGAACACAATGTGCGCCTGGGCATCGAACCGGAGGTGTCAAACGTCGTCAGCTCGCCGTACAAAGCGCGCGAACTCCTGGACACGATGCAGTCGCACAGACTGACAATCGTGATGGATGGTGCCAACGTCTTTGCCAGGGGAACAATCAACCGCCAGCGTCAGGTCCTGGACGAAGCCTTCGACCTGCTCGGAGAGCACATTGCGCTGGCGCATGCCAAAGACCTCAGCCGCGACGGCGAGGCCGGACACGAAGCCGCCGGCACCGGCCTGCTCGACTATGACCACTATCTGGAGCTGCTGCACCGCAGCGGCTATCGCGGCGCGCTCGTTCTTCACAGCCTGTCACGCGAACAGGTCCCAGGCTGCATACGATTCCTGCAACAGAAGCTCCGGGCCCTTCCCCGAGACCGGAGAAATGCGCAATGAGACCTTCCATGCGAGTCAGCGAAGTTCTCGAGTCCGCTCTGTACGTGGACGACCTCGAGGCTTCACAAAGTTTCTACACAGAACTTCTGGGTCTCATTTTCTTTTCGAAAGTAGAGGGGCGGCACATATTTCTGCGCTGTGGAAACAGGATGGTTCTACTCTTTAAAGCCAAAGCGACCGAAGTCTCCGCGGGTGGGTCCATGGACGCGCCCGTGCACGGCGCACACGGTGCAGGCCACCTGGCCCTTGCCGTACGCGCAAGTGAAATTGATCTTTGGAAGAGCTATCTGACCGAGAACGGCGTGGAGATCGAGAGGGAGATTCAATTTGGAAAAAGCCGCTCCATCTACTTTCGTGATCCCTCCGGCAACAGTCTTGAGATCGCCTCTCCGCTTCTATGGGGAATCCCAGAAGACACCCTCCCGTCCGGTGCGTGAGCCAGGTATCACCCCTCCTCGTCGGGGAATTGCGCCTGCATCCACGCCTGCCATTCAGGCAGCGCGCGCGCAACCACCTCGCCCGCATCCTCCCCGTAAAGATATAGCCGCACCGAAATGATCTGAATCCCGTCCGCCGGCATCGCGTACAGGTGCGCCACGCCTGAAGTCGGCTCCTCCAGGCGCATGATGAGCTCCGTGTCCTCGGGCGTATGATCTAGCCTGCCGGCATATCGCGGCGCGCCCGCAGGCGCCGCTCTGAATTCACCCTCCTCACCGCCGGCGAACCCCAGACCATCGCCCAACCGCTCCCACGCCGGCGCGTCGCCCGCGGCCGTCGCCGACAGCTCCAGCGTCGCGCATGGCTGACCGCGGAAGCCAGTCATGTAAATCTGCAGAAGGCGGAAAAAAGAAGGCCAGCCCGCTTCAACGCCCTGCAGGTGTGCGTCCCGCTCATCGCTGTCTATGTACAGACTGTGCTCCACCCGCACCACGCATCCGCCGCCGGCCGCCTCCTCCACCCGCCACTCCGTCGTTACCGGCGCGCCCTCTTCCACAAAGTCGCTGCTCACCGAACGAAATCCGCGCGGCGGGTCCCACGCCGTCACCGTCGATTCCGGCGCCATCCCCGGCCCGAAGATGAAACGAATTCGCTCGGGCACACCGTCCCCGCCAAGCGCAAACTCCGCCGGCACGAACCACGACAAAATCCCCTCCGGTGTCGCGATCGCCCGCCAGGCCTCCTCAGCCGTGCCAGGCACTCCGACCTCGACCTGTACCGACCTGCGCCCCGACGCTTCAACGATTACGCTCATTCTTCCTCCTCCATCTAGTCGACACTCGTCCTACCTTAGCCTACGATCATTCCCCAATGTAACCCCATCCGCAACTTCCAGTGCGATTCTCTACATTAAGGCACAAATGCCATCCGACCGGTATGATGTCCGGTTTGTGAACTGCCCTGGCAGAACGTAGAATAACCGGACACCCAAATCCCAGTGGAACGGGCGCAACGCCCAGCTGCCAGTGGTTCCGCGTGCGCAACCTATGTCGGGCCGCGAGGACACTTACTGTCCCACAGCCAATCGAAAGGAATGAGCAATGGACTTCAAGGGGATGCTCCAGACCTGGATCAAGGTTCTTTCCAGCCCGGGCCAGGAGGTCTTCGCCGCCGAAAAGGAAAGCGCCTCCGCGAAACTGTCGACCGCACTCGTGTGGATGATACTGGCCTCAATTGTCTCGGCACTGCTTGGCCTGGTGCAGACACAGTTGGCTGTCGCCGGCATTGAGAGCGGGTTCGACGCTGTGCTCGAAGAATTCAGGACAGAAATGCCCCCCGACGCACCGCCTGAGCTCCTTTCTGCTTTTGAGTCCGTATTTGAATTCCTGCCCGGGCTAATAGGCTCGGCCAGCCTGAGCACGATAGTTGTCGGTCCGATTTCCTTCCTTTTCGTGGTGGGAATCTTTCACGTGATCGCCTCACTGCTGCGGGGCCAAGGACAGTACGGTCGCTTCGCCTACCTGGTCGCCGCCTTCTGGGCGCCAATTACCATAGCCAGCTCCCTTCTCGGCGTCGTCCCAGTCGTTGGTGGCTGCGTGGGCGGGCTCCTGGTAATCTACGCGTATGTGTTGACCTACTTCGCCGCCAAGGTAGAGTATGGACTCTCTGACGGAAGAGCAATCATTGTGGTGGCGGCCCCGATCCTGCTGGGCGCCCTTCTGACTGCTTGCTTAGCAATTGCCGTCTTCGGCATCGCGATTTCGGCCATCCAGAACCTCCAATGACAGTCATCGACGCCCACAACCACCCCGACTGGCACGGCCACGACCTCTCCAGGTTTCTGGTCAACATGGACCGCCACGGTATAGATAGGACTTGGCTCCTCACCTGGGAATGCCCGCCGGATGAGTACGACCCGGCGGGCTACTTCCCTATCATGCACTTCGGCGACGGACGCGCCTACCCCGTCCCGTTCGCCGCCTGCCTGCGCTCCAAACAGGCCGCGCCCGAACGCTTCGTCCTCGGCTACGCCCCTGACCCTCGGCGCCCCGAAGCTATCGACCAGCTCCAGGCAGCGATCGAAATTCACGGTGTCCAGGTCTGCGGCGAAATCAAGTTGCGCATGCTCTACGACAATCCCGACGCAATCCGGCTCTTCCGCTTCTGCGGCGAAAACCGTCTGCCGGTCACCTTCCACATCGACTATCCCATCCCCACCGGCCGCAGCTATCCCCGCACCGACTGGTGGTACGGCGGCAGCATCGACGCCTTCGAGCGCGCCCTGCAGGCCTGTCCCGAAACCGTCTTCATCGGCCACGCGCCCGGCTTCTGGGCCCACATCTCCGGCGACGACCAGTTCGACAAAGTCGCCTATCCCAAGGGGCCCGTGCTGCCCGGCGGCAGGCTGTTCGACCTCTTCCGCTCCTATCCGAACCTCTACGCCGACCTCTCAGCCGGTTCCGCCTTCACCGCTCTGACCAGGGACTTCAGCCAGCTAAACAGCGAATCTCTCCCTCCCGCAACCCGCGCGTCCGCCGTGCTCTTCATCGACGAATTCCAGGATCGCCTTCTCTTCGGCCGCGACAGTTTTGACGACCGCATGCAGACCCTCCTCAACAGCCTCGACCTGCCGGCCTACGTTCGCCGCAAGGTCTTCAGCGCCAATGCCGAAGCACTTCTGGCATAAGTTTCATTCTTCAAAAAGGCGAATTCACTGCTGCGCGCGGGCTGCAAACCGCCCAACCCGGGGCGGGGCCGGCTTCGTGTCCGACTTCGTGTCCCTTCGTGGTGATTCGTGGATAGCTCTGAGAAGTTGGAAGTGTCGAGACCCTTAGTCTCGTGGGGGACCAACTCTAGTCGCCCAACATATCCTCCACGCCGAGCGCCGCCGCCATGAGCCTCCGGTAGCGAGGCGCGTCCACGCCGGTGATTACCTCTATCTCCGAGAACCCGTCCCCGGAATCCTCGGCCGCCCACAGCCGCCGGTCGAAGACTGTCGCGCCTCTCGTCGCACCGCCCGTCAGCTCCACCCGCACAGGGCTGCGGACCGTCGCAGCACCCTCCGGGTCGATGACCGCCGCAACCGTACCTGCATCGCCGATCAGCGAAAAGTCCGCCCCAAAATAACGGCAATAGTGCAACGCAATGCCGCCGGCGATGCGCGCCCCCGCGCCCGCCGCCCGCGTCATCGCCACCGCCTCCTCTCGCGTTATCCGCACCTGCATGAACGGGTCCAGCGGATAAAGTGTCACCGGCAGCCCGCTCCCCAGAACGATCGCCGCCGCCTCCGGGTCGCAACGAACGTTGAACTCAGCCGCCGGCGTCGCATTCCCCGGAGCCGCATATGTCCCGCCCATCACATACACCCGCGCGATCTTCTCGCCAACCCCAGGGTAAATCCGCAGCAGCATGGCGATATTCGTGAGCGGGGCCAGGCAGATCAGCGTCAGCGGCTCCGCGGCCTCGGTCAGCGCGTCCCGCAGAAATTCGACCGCGTGCAGGCCGAGCGCGCGCCGCCGCGGCCCCGGCAGCCCGAGGTCCCCCATCCCGTCGCTTCCGTGCAGCGCAGGCGGCGGCCGTCCGGCATCCACGATCGGCCTGTCCATGCCCACCGCTACCGGCACCGGCGGCGCGTCGATCCCGTCCAGAAGTCTCAGCGTGTTCGTTACAACCTGCTCCAGGCCGCAGTTGCCCGCCACGCAGCTGATGCCGCGTACCTCCAGTGCCGGCGACGCCATCGCCAGCAACAGCGCCAGCGCGTCATCGCCTCCGGTGTCCACGTCCACTAAGACTGGGAGCGGTGTCGCCATCGCACATCTCCTGTCAAGCCTGTTGCGCGTCCCTGTCCCCGGCCGGCGCCCCCTCTCGAGTCCGCAGCGCCAGCCCCAGCGCCGCCATCAGCAGCGCCCCCAAAACGGGCGCAATGACCAATCCATCAAGTGCGCTCTCGAGCGAGACCTGGTCCGCAAGCCTGCCCGTAAAGGTCGCGCCCAGGCCGCCCGGCCACCAGCCCAATCCCATCACCAGGCCCGACGCCATCGCAAGACCTCGCGGCCATACCTCCTGCGCCATCACCACCGTCGTCGGGTATGTGCAGCCCAGCGCAAATCCAATCGCTGCCGCAAGCGTGATCTGGACAAAACCGTCCGCCTGCATAAAGAGCCAGAATGCCGGCCCCATCAGCGCGAAACTGGCCAGCAGCAACTGCCATCTGCCGAACCTGTCAGATAGGATACCGCCAAACAGGCTGCCCGCGCCGATAAACAGTGAAAACACGAACAGCATCTGCCCTCCGTATACGACCGAATAGCCCCGCCCCTCCAGCATAGCCGGCAAGTAGGTCGTCAAACTGAGCTGGAACCAGGAGCGCGTCATCGCCACAACCGTGATAAGAATTAGACCGAACACGAAGCCCTGGCCCGCCCGCGACTGCCGCGCCCTGTGCGCCTCCCGGTCCCCCGTGCTCTCCCGCCCTAGCCCGCCGACCAGCCAGATTCCGGCCACAATCACCACGGGAAGCAGCACAATCGTTCCCTTCAGCCCCAGCAGTCCCAACCCGACCGCCAGCAGCAGCGGGCTGATCGCCGACCCCAAGTTCCCGCCCACCGCGAAAAAGGAGACCGCCCGCCCCGTCTTTACGCCTGCCGTGGCCTTACTGATGACCGAAGCCCCCGCCGGATGAAAGGCCGCCGACCCAAAACCGGCCAGCGCCACTGCCGCCATCAGCGTCCAATAGCTGTTGCTGAATCCGACCAGCGCCATCACCAGCCCCAGCCAGATGACGCTGAACGCCGTGACACGCCGCGCATCCCAGCGGTCAATGAAGTAGCCAAAGACAGGCTGAGCCAGCGACATCGTCGTCGCCCCAACCAGCGTCACCATGCCGATCTGCTCGTAACTCAGCCCGTACGCGGCGCGGAAGAGCGGAAAGAACACCGGCAGATACTGGTGAAGGATCTCAAGCAAAAAGTGACCCGATGACACCAGGAACACCGTGTTCGTCAGAAACTCGCTCTTAAGAAAGGTCCGGGGGACCCCCTGCGCCTGCCTGTCGCTGATCATCGTACTCTCGAATCTGTCCTTCAATGCCTGCTGACCGGTAAGCCTTCCTCTTGCCTGCAGCCGCACTGTCTTCCAGCCGCGCGCAAGCCGTCGATCGGGTTGCGCCCCCTCTCAATACGGCAAACAACAGAAAGAGGGATGGAGGAACAGGCCTCTTCATCCCTCTTCAGCCGCCATGATAATATGCAAGCCAGGAACTGGCAACTCACACCGTTCCAACAACGACCTGCGTTTTCCGACTCACATTTCCTGCCCGCTGATCGACGCCGGCCAGCCCATGAACACCTCCCAGTCCCTCTGGCGCAACCGGGCCTTCACCCGCCTTTGGGTCGCCCACGTAACCTCCGGCGCCGGCACCGCCATTACTTCGGTGGCGCTGCCCTTGACAGCCGTGCTCCTCCTCGGGGCATCGCCTTCTCAGATGGGGCTGCTCGCCGCGGCCGGGTCGCTTCCCAATATCCTTTTCGGCCTCGTCGCCGGTGTATGGGTCGACCGCCTCCCGCGCCGCCCAATTCTCGTCTGGTCCGACATCGGGCGAGCGCTGCTGCTCGCCTCGGTGCCAGCCGCTGCCTTGTTGGGAGAGCTCACCTTTCTTCAACTCTGGCTTGTGTCCTTCGCGGCAGGTACACTGACCGTCTTCTTCCAGATCGCGGCCATCTCACTGCTCCCCGCCCTGGTTCAAAAGAGCGCGCTGGTCGACGCCAACGGCAGACTATCTACCAGCGACGCACTCATCTCAATTGCCGGCCCCGCAGCGGCAGGAGGCCTTGTGCAACTCCTGGGTGCAGCCAGGACCATCCTCATCGACGCCCTTTCTTATCTTCTGTCGGCGCTTGCGCTCCGCGCCCTTCCCGAACCGGAGCTCGACCTCCCATCGAATGGAGTTGGCGGCAAGGAAGGCGAAAATGGCAACCGGCAGAGTTCGCGCGCGCAGACGCTTCTGCATGAAGTCGGCGAAGGTGTCCGCGAGCTGCTGAGGACGCCCCTGCTGACTGCGCTTACGATCTCATCGAGCCTTGGGATGCTGGCCGGGTCCCTGGCCTCAGCCGTGCAGATGCTCTTTCTGGTCGAGCAACTTGGCCTTTCGCCTGCACTGATCGGCACTGTCCTGGCCTGCGGCGGCGTCGGTTCCCTGCTGGGCGCGTTGCTGGCCCCCCGCGCCGCGCGCAGACTACGCGTTGGCAGGACGCTCGCGCTCGGCAAACTGATCTGGATCCTGGGATCTCTGCTGCTGGCTGCCGTCTATCAATCGAGAGGCGTCGTGATTGCGGTGAGCGCGGCCCTGGCCCTGGGCGGCTTTGGGAGCTCGCTCTACTTCGTAAACCAGATCAGTCTCCGCCAGGCAATCACATCGGTCCGGCTGCTGGGGCGCGTCACCGCGGCCCGGCGCTTTGTGCTCTTCGGCGTGGCAACGCTCGGCGCCTTCATCGGCGGCGCGCTTGGCGAGGCAATCGGGCTGCGCGCCACCCTCCTCGTCGGCGTCGCGGCACTGGCCATTGAGCTCGCGCTGATCCTTCTCTCACCAATCAGCCGCGCCAGGCTCGACTAGCCCAATCGCTCCGGCTCAACCTGCTGTGCCGCCGGGGCCAGTGGAATGTCGCTCAGGCGAGTCCACAAAAACAGGCCCAGCCCGCTGGCCACTAGCATTCCGCCCAGCATCCAGAGCAGTCCGCCATAGCCCGTCGCCGAGATCAGCAGCCCGCCTAGGAGCGGTCCCGCTACCTTGCCTCCGTTTTTGAGCGAACCCGCCAGTCCCATGCCGGCCCCGACCCTGCCCGGCGGCGCCTGCTCCGCGATCAAGGCCACCGTCGCCGGGAAAATCAGCGCCTGCGCCGCTCCCATCGCCGCCGCAACTGCCAGCAGCCCAACCATTTCACTTGCCGTCAAGATGAATGGCAGCGACAGTCCCAGGCAGCCCATGCCCAGCGATACAGCCCGAATATGCCCCAGTCTGTCTCCCAGCCGGCCGCCCCACGGCTTCAGCAGCACCAGCGCGCCCTCCTGCGCCGTGAAAAACAGCCCGATCTCGACCGTGGAGTATCCTGCGATCAGCGCATACACGGGCAGGAACGCCTTGATCACGTAGGTGACAACGAAAACAGACGCCTCCAGCGCGCCGGAAAGCCAGACGGCAGGCACAGCCGCCAGCCCCGCCTGGCCTATGACAAACTGGCGGACCGTGCCCGCTGCCGGCACTTTCCACCTGTGACGCCGCACCCGCCCCTCGACATGCACGTACCCTTCCTGCTTCTCCTCTCCCAGCGCCAGCACGGGCACGAAGGCCGCCATGCTCAGGCCTCCGATCAGCGTGAATACCGCCACCGGGTCCAGCGTCAGCAGCAGCCAGCCGGCAGCAACCGGCCCGACCAGGTAACCGCCGCTGCGCGCCATCCCGAACCATCCCAGCCGCTCCGCCTTCCGCTTGCCGCCGCGCTCGGCCACGTAGGCCACCGTGACCGGCCCGTAGATAGCCGTCGCCGTGCCGTGCAGCAGCCGGATTGCGACCAGCTGCCCCGGCGTCTCGATCAGCCCGTAGAGAAACGGTACGCCCGCAAACAGCAGCGTCCCAATCAGCAGCCACAGCCTCCTCCCCATCCTGTCCGATAGCAGGCCGAACAGCGGCTTCGTCACCATCCCCGTCAGCGTCGAGACCGCGACGACCAGCCCCAGCACAGCATCCGACGCGCCCAGCGACGCGGCGAACAGCGGCAGCAGCGGCGTCTTCCCCATCTGGTACGCGCCGCGTACGATGAAGTCGGCCAAGGTGATCTTGAACAGCGCAGGCGGTCCTATATCGCCGCGATACCCGAAAGGCAACCGCATCGAGCCGTCTCTACGCCACAACCGCCGGCACGTTCGCCGCCTGCACCGCCGCATTGAAATCGGCTATGCTTTCGCCAAGAATCGAGTCCAGCTTGTCCAGTTGTTCGTCCGTTTCCTCGCTGAGGTACGCAAAAACGTCATAGGCCTGTTGCGGCGGCCTCTCGTCTGCCGCCGCGATCACACTGACCAGATTGTGCAGCTTGGCGTTGAGCATCGTGCGCAGCCGTATCCTGTCAAACGCAACCTTCGCTTCCGGCTGGACCAGCTCGACCTCCACCTCGCCCAGCTGCGTTGCGATCTGTTCCGCCCGCTCCTGGATCGCCTTCTTGGTCTCCCCGTCCACCTCGCTGTCCGCCACAGTCTGCGCCATCGAGTTTACACGTTTACGCGCCAGGCGCAGCCGCTTGACTGCTCTGTGGGTCTCGCTCAGCTTGGCGTTCACCTCCTGCCACAGCGCGAACTGCGCCTCCAGGTCCTCCTGGCTGCTCCCCACCCGCGGGTCAACGTACACCGCAAACGACTCTGTCTGGCTCTCGCCGTCCACCGTCAGGCGTACCTGGTAAGTGCCCGGCGCCGCCAGTGCTCCGGTTAGGCTGTTCTCCGTAAACGCATCACCCGGCAACCGTTCAGCATCCTCGTAGCGAAAGTTCCAGATAAACCGATTGAGACCCGCGTCGGTCGTGATGTAAGCGGCCGACGGCTCCTCCTCATCCTCACCGACCGCGTCCGCCGGTTTCGGTCCGAATGAACGAATCTCCTCTCCTTCCCCGTCCAACACGGCCAGACTCACCTCCTCTGCATCCGGGGGCAGCGTATAGTAGATAATCGCCCCTTGCGGCGGGTTTTCGCCGCAGTCCAGCATGCGCCGCACGTTCTGTCCGCCTTCGCCCTTCCCGTCCCGATATGTGATCAATTGGCCGAACGCCAGCGCGTAGTTGCGCCCTTCGCCGCGCATCCCCTCCACGGTCCAGGCTTGCCAGCGCCGCAGGGTCCTGCGCGGCGTGAACAGCCTTGCACCGCCCTCTGTCGCCCCGTTCAGCCCATCGGCCTGCCGCAGCGGCGTCAGGTCATCCAGAATCCAAAAGGCGCGCCCATGTGTCGCCACCACCAAATCACCTTCCTTGATGGTCATATCGTAGACCGGCGCCACCGGCAGATTGCCCGGCATCCGCTGCCACGACCCGCCATCGTCGAGCGAGACGAATATCCCCGTCTCCGTGCCTACGTAGAGCAGCCCCTCTCGCGCCGGGTCCGCCCGCAACATGCGCGTGATCTCGTCCTGGGGAAAGGTTGCGTCAATGCGTTTCCAGCTTCGGCCCCTGTCCGTTGTCTTGAACAGATACGGGCCGTATTCGTCCAGCTTATAGCGCGTCGCCGCCAGGTAGACCGTCGACGCGTCGTGCGCGCTAGGCTCGATCACCGTCACCAAGCTCCACTCGGGCAGATCGGGCGGCGTAACATCCCGCCAACTCCCGCCGCCGTCTTCGCTGATGTGGACCAGGCCGTCGTCACTGCCCGCCCAGAATACGCCGGCCTCGTGCGCCGACTCGATGAACACCGAAATCGTGCAGTAGTGCTCCGCCCCGCTCGTGTCCAGTGTCAACGGCCCGCCCGACGGCTCCAATTTGCTCTCGTCATTCCGTGTCAAATCCGGGCTGATAACCTGCCATGAGCTGCCCTCGTCGGTTGTGCGGAAGACGTGGTTGCCGCACGTATAAAGTACGTTCGAGTCGTGCGGGCTGAAAATGATCGGGAACGTCCACGGGAACCGGTACCTCATATACTTCGCACCCCAGCCGCTGAACGGCTCCGGCCACACCGTGACCAGCCGGATCTGTTTCGTGCGGTGGTCGTACCGTTGCAGCGCGCCCCCGCCGCCAGGTGAGGAGCCGACCGCCCCCACGTACAGAATGTCCGGATCATCCGGCTTGACCGCAATATACCCGCTCTCCCCCGTGCCCGCCGGGTAGCAGTCGCCCCACGGAATCGCCCCCTTCTCGGTCGCGCTCGGCACTGCAAGGCTCGAATTGTCCTGCTGCGTGCCGTACACCCGATAGGGCAGCCGGTTGTCCACGTCCAGGTGATAGTACTGGCCGGTGAGCTGGTTGTAGATGGTGCTCCACGTCTCGCCGCCGTTAAAGCTTACGCACGCTCCGCCGTCGTTGCCGTTGATCATCCGCTGCGGGTCTTCAGGGTCTATCCAAAGCCCGTGGTTGTCACCGTGAGGCGTCGTGATCTCCGCCCACTCCTTGCCGGCGTCGATGCTCTTCCACATTTTCAGATTGTTGACGTAGACCGTGTCCGGGTCCTGCGGGTCGGCAAATATATGCAAATAGTACCAGGGCCGGTTCAGCAGGTCCTGGTTGTTCGTCAGATGATTCCACGTCGCGCCCCGGTCGTCCGAGCGATAGACGCCCGACTTGTCGCCCTCCGTCTCCACAATTGCCCACAGCCGGCTGGGCCGCGCCGGCGAGACCGAAACCCCGATCTTCCCCAGCAGACCTTCCTTCGGCATCCCCGGATTGCGGCTGATGTCGGTCCAGCTGTCCCCACCGTCGGTCGATTTCCACAGACCGCTGTCCGGCCCGCCGCTGACCAGCTCCCAAAAGTGACGGTGCACCTGCCAGATCGAGGCGTAAATGATGCGCGGGTTCGCTACGTCCAGCGCCAGGTCAACCGCGCCCGCCTTCTCGCTGACATGCAGCACGCACTCCCAGCTCCCGCCGCCGTCCGTCGACCGGTAGACGCCCCGTTCTTCATTTGGCCCGAACGCATGCCCCAGCGCCGCCACGTAGACCACGTCCGGATCGCGCGGGTGAACGCGGATCTGCCCAATGTGATGGCTGTCCCGCAAGCCCACGTTTGTCCATGTTTCGCCGCCGTCGGTCGACTTGTAGACGCCGTCTCCCCAACTCACGTCCAGCCGGATTGTCGACTCCCCTGTCCCCGCGTAGATCACATTGGGGTCCGCCTCCGATACCGCAATCGCGCCCACCGACGAGACGTCGAAGTACCCGTCGCTGATATTCTCCCAGTAATGCCCGCCGTCGATCGTCTTCCACACACCCCCCGCCACCCCGCCAAAATAGAAAACATTCTTCTCCGTCGGATGACCCGCCACCGCGATCACGCGCCCACCCCTGGGCGGACCGATGCAGCGAAACTTCAGTGCGTCCCAAGCCGAAGATTCAGATTTCATCTCGATGCTCTCACTGTCCTGTTGAATGGTTTGCCTATCCCTTGCCCTGCTTCCATCCCACGCCACCCCGACGCACAGGCCGGGTATCCTCTCTCTCGGTCCGGATTCCCTTCCGCGCCAACCTTCTCAGGGGTCTTCCCCAATATTCCAAGCCGTTGACGACGGCAAGTGCAGTTGCCACGGCAAAAACAAGAAGCTTACCAGATTTCGTAGCCGAGGCCTGCACGGGTGTTTCTCAATCGATCGCGGTAAATCGGAGGGGTTATCGTGCTCTTCCAAGTCGGTTGCGCGGGCGCGCCTTCCATTATCCGCTGCGTTCTATCATATCGCAGCCGCGCAAGGGTATCCCAGTTCTTCATGGAGGTCAACTTGGAGGAGGATAACATCCGTTTTCGTCCAATACTGCTTCCGGACCGGTGTTTGCGGTCAACTGCCCCTAGGCGCGACAATGAGCCTGACACAAACTGCAGGTTCCTGCCCTACCTTCCCAATCAGCCGCCGTTCAGTAGCCCGAGGAAAACATCATGCCACTACTCTTTGACCTGCCCCAGGAAGAACTCTCCTCCTACCAGGGCGTCAACCCGCGCCCGCACGATTTCGACCAGTATTGGGACGCCGCCCTCGCCGAACTGGCCTCAATCGATGCCGACGTGGAACTCGTGCCCGCCGACTTTCAAACCCCCTACGCCGAATGTTTCCACATGTACTTCACCGGTACCAGGGGTGCCCGCGTCCACGCGAAACTTCTGCGGCCCCGCGCCGCCACCGCCCCCCATCCCGCGATTCTAATGTTTCACGGCTACAGCGGCAGCTCCGGGGACTGGCAGAGTAAACTGGGCTACGCCGCAGCCGGTTTCACCGTCGCCGCCCTCGACTGCCGCGGCCAGGGCGGCCGCTCCGAAGATGTCGGCGGCGTCCCTGGCTGGACCCTGCGCGGCCATATCGTACGCGGCCTCGACGGCAAGCCGGAAGACCTGCTCTACCGCCAAATCTTCCTTGATACAGCCCGCATGGCTCAGATCGTGATCGACATGGACGACGTCGACCCCGACCGCATCGGCGTAACCGGCGGCAGCCAGGGCGGTGCGCTCACCCTCGCCTGCTCGGCACTCGAACCACGCGTCAAACGCGCCGCCCCAATCTACCCCTTCCTCTGCGACTACAAACGCGTCTGGGACCTCGATCTCGACCTCAACGCCTACGCCGAACTGCGCGAGTGGTTCCGTAGCTTTGACCCGCGCCACGAGCGTGAAGAGGATGTCTTCACGCGGCTTGGCTACGTCGACGTCCAGTTCCTGGCCCCCCGCATCCGCGCCGAAGTGCTGATGGGCGTCGGCCTCATGGACCAGATCTGCCCTCCCTCAACCCAGTTCGCGGCCTACAACAAGATCAGCGCACCCAAGGAGACGGTCATCTATCCCGACTACGGCCACGAAATGCCCCCGGACCTGGCCGACACAATCTTCCAGTGGATGCTCGAAATGTAGCGCGTATACCCTTTACGACGCGTACACCGCCTCGCGCAACCCGCGAATGTACCCAATCGCGTACAGCCGCCCGATCGATGAATAGCCGGCGTCCTCGTTGCTGTCGCCCTCCATCGTCGGCACATGGTCCGGCCGCAGCACGCCGTCGAACCCGATCTCGCGGTACGCCTCCATGCACGCCAGCATATCGGTCCTGCCGTTGTCATGGAACGTCTCATTGAACTTCACCGGCGTGCCGCGCACGTCGCGAAAATGCACAAAAAAGATCTTTTCCTGCGCACCGAAATAGCGTATCACCTCCGGCAGTTCGTCGGTCATCAGCGTGAAATTGCCCTGGCACAGGCAGATGCCGTTCGCCGGACTGGGAACAAGGTCGATCAGCCGCTGGAAATTCTCGACACTGCGCATGATCCGCCCCAGCCCCCGGATCGGCGAAAGCGGTGGGTCGTCAGGGTGCATCGCCAGCTTGACCCCCGCCTCCTCAGCCACCGGGACCACGATCTCCAGAAAATACTTCAAGTTCTCCCACAACTGCTCTTCACTGACCTCGCCAAACTCTGTAAGCGGCCCCTTCCGCACCACGTCGTAATCGAAGCCCGTCACCAGTGCGCCGCCCCGCTCCGGTATCGTCGTCGCCGTCCGCATCCAATTGAACACCGGCATCCACTCCGTGCACCAGACCGGCACGCCCAACCGTCCCAGGTTGCGGATCAGCTCGCAAGCCGTCTCAATCTCCTCATCCCGGCCCGGCAGGCCCAGTTTGGCCTTGTCCAGCGGAGGGCGGCTCTCCAGCACCTCGAGCCGGAATCCGGCACTCTCGTACGCGCTCTTCAGCCGCGCCAAGCTCATGAACCCCCACGGCTTCATGTCCGGGTCCGGGTGATCGATCGTCGACATGTCCATCATGCCCACCGCACTGTTTACACCGCACTGCTTCACAAGCCGCCACAGCGGCGACGGCCGCGCCGGCAACATTTCTGCAATTCGAGTCATCGCGAAGTTCCTTTGCTCTCTCATTCAGCGACCGCTTCTGCACCACCGTCCGCAGACCATTGCCGTCAACTATATGCATTTCTGTTCGATTCCCAAACTGATGCCGGCGTCGCGTTTTCTTTCCTTCATGACGGCGGCGCCCGACCAATCGGCCGTCAATTGGACGCCTCCTCCTTGTGCGGTAAGATTAGGTCGCAGACCATTTCCGCCGCCCAACCACATAGGGACGCAGACCCACCGCGCGCAGCAGTCCAGCGGGCTCATTCGACAGGAAGAGAGCGCAATGGCAAACAATCAGGCTTCAAACGCAATTGCTACCCTGGGCGGAGGCTGCTTCTGGTGCCTTGAACCCCTCTACGAAGAGTTGCGCGGCGTTCAACACGTCGAGTCCGGCTACGCCGGCGGCCATGTCGTCAATCCGACCTATGAACAGGTCTGCTCCAAAACGACCGGCCACGCCGAGGTAATTCAGATTACTTTCGACCCCTCAGAAGTATCATTTCGCGAAATCCTCGAAGTCTTC
>DAOUHX010000425.1:0-8882 GCA_034428395.1 Caldilineaceae bacterium | reverse complement strand
GGAACGGATCGCGATGCTCAAATACGGCATCGACGACATCCGCTACTTCTTCACCAATGACGTGCGCTTTCTTGCGCGAGTCGGATGAGTCGGCGGCCGGCCGGCCTTGCGCCCGCCGGCCGCTGCCGTAACCGTCACCCTTCCAGCGCCCGGCGCATCTCCTCGCCCTCCTTCTGCCAGAACTGGTAGAGGATCGTGATCTCGGTGCCGATGCAGAAGTGGCGCGCGCCCAAGTCCAGATACTGTTTGGCTTCGTCTGCGCTGCTGATCTCGATGCGCGGAATGACGCCCGCCGCCAGGCAGGAATCGATAACCCGCCTCTCTCCCGCCTGCACGCGCGCATCCTTGCTCTTCGGCGAAACGCCGATACTCATCGAGAAGTCGGACGGGCCCCACTGAAGCATTTCCACCCCCTCCACGGCCAGGATCTCGTCGAGCTCATCCAGCGCCGGCTTCTTTTCCAGCATGAATGCGACGACAATCTTGTTGAGTGCCTCCACGTAGGCCTCATCGCCGCCGTATCCCATGTAGGAGAAGCGGCGGGTCGCGACCCCGTAGGTGCCGCCCGTCCCCGGCGTGTCGGCTCTTATGTAGCCGACACAGTCGCGTGCGCCCTGGGCCGAGCGCACGTCCGAGAAGAGTACGCTGTCGAACCCGGAGCCGACCGCCCGCTGGGCAATGTATTCGTTGTTGGCCCAGTCGATCTTGATCATCGAGCCCAGGTTGTGCAGTTCGGCCGCACGGCAGATGTTGTCCAGGTCGTGCAGCGTATAGGTTCCGTACTCAGCCACAAATTCCACGTAGTCGTACAACCCTGTGTGGCCCAGAACCTCCACCACGTTCGGCCAGACGGTATGGATGTGCGTCCCCAGCGTTGGTTTGCCCTCATCGAGCAGGCTGCGAAGGATATTCGCGCGCATTGTTTCGTTCTCCAATTGGGTTGGCGTTCTGACGATCCGTCGAAGCGGATGCCAGCCTGTGTGGGAAGTGAACAAAAAGGAAGGGAGCGGTCGCTCCCCTCGGCTGACTCAAGTATAGCATAGCCGCAAGGCGATCGACAGTTGCAATACCAGGGGGCACATCCCAAAATCAGGGCAAAAATTCCTCTCCTTCGTGCAGTATCCGATTCACACCCGCCCCCCGCAATTCCCGGCCACTAACCACTAACCACCATCCACCATCCACTATCCACTGACCACTACCCACTACCCACTAACCACTATCCACTAACCACTAACCACTGGCCACCGGCCACTGACCACCGACC
The DNA here is from genome assembly GCA_034428395.1 of Caldilineaceae bacterium. Lineage (GTDB taxonomy): Bacteria > Chloroflexota > Anaerolineae > Caldilineales > Caldilineaceae > Bin5. The sequence continues at coordinate 7,615 of DAOUHX010000425.1, read as the reverse complement.
ACTGACCTCCCGCCCGAACGCCGCCAATGTCCGCTTGCCTTTGCCAGCAAACCAGGACGCGCAAAGGCGCGTTTGTCGTGAACGCGGATCATTCGCTGGGTTCCAGCAGGTCCTCGGTCTGTCCACTGTGAATCAGAAGAACGGTCCCCACCGTACTGATCCAGTCGTTCATCTGGTTGCCGTATCTCTCGCGATCATCCGATTCTGGCTTGTTCATGCCCAACAACGTCAGGTCGGTCTGCCTGCTCCAGATCTTCATCGTTTCTGGGAACGGCTGGTCCCGCTCCGGCACAATCACGACCGGTTCCGCGTTGACCCTTACCCTGTCCAGCAAGGCGCGCAGATGGGCCTCGGTCTGTTCCCGGCCTTCCCCGCGCGGCAGGATATTCAGCAGGCGGATCGATGCCCCGTCCCAGGTAGGGTCTTGTGAGATGATATGCGCCAGCAGCAGCATCAGGTCACCGTTGCGATTGTGGCCCCGCCACCACACGTCGATGATCTTGCGATTGCCGAAGCCGCGCTTCCCGTCGTGATGCAAAAAGAGCACCGATTTGCCGAGTTCGTACAGCGTGGATAGCAGCCGCAAAGAAAGCGCGCGACCGCCTTCCGTATCGCTCCATCCCATCAGAACTGTGTTCGGCTCAAGGCCGCCCACGCCATGGGACTGGCACACGGTCACCGCGCCGGAATAAAAGCTGTCCACAATGTCGGCTTCGGCGAAGGCCGACATGTTCTGCTCGAGAATAAACGCGCGTATCTGCCGCCGCGCCACGCTGCGCAGCCGCCGTTCCGCCAGTCTATCGATATCCCCGACCAGCAGCTGATAGAAGGAGACGATGCCGTAGCCGCGGCTGAGCCAGTCGGCGACCTCGACCAGCGGCGCGCGATTGTGAGGCTGGCCGGTGAAGACGAGGATGTTGGGACGCCAGTTCCTGGCGTGATAGACCGAGCGTTCCAGGTTGAGGAGCGACTGCCGCGCCAGCGAAAACCAGATCCCGTTGCGCACGTCGCCCCACGTGCGGATGGTCGAGCGGCGTTCCAGATAAAAGTAGATGCCGTAGCTGATTAGAATGGCGACGACTGTCGCGAGCGAGTTGATCACGAACATGGCGCCGTAGCAACCGGCCGCGCCCAGCAGGGAGAAGCCGGGATGGATATTTGCCCGCGGCCGGAAGCTCGGGTTGCCCACCAGTTTCTCGATGCCCGCCACCAGGTTGGTCATGCCGTAAGTGTTGAGGAAGAACATCGTGATAATCGGCGCCACCACGTTGAGGTCGCCAGCCCAGATGACCGCGAACGCGATGCCGGTGGTGGTAAGAACGCCCAGGCGCGGCTCGGTCCGGCTGCCCAGGCGGGAGCCGAGCACGCGCGGCACAATGCCGTCGGTCGCCATCGCCTGGAGCGTGCGCGGCGCGGCCACGATGCTGCCCAAGGCCGAGGAGAGCGTTGCCGCCCATACACCGGCCATAATCAGGGGCGGGAAGACAGCGATGTCCCGCATGATCAGCGTATTGCTCTTCAGTTCATCCGACGTGCCGTGCAACGAGAGCCAGAGAACCGAGATGAAGTAGACCGTAGCGGTGAACAGGACCGAGAAAATCGTGCCTTTATGGATGCTGCGTCCCGGGTCTTTGAGGTCGCCCGACATGCTGGCGCCGACCGCGATGCCGGTAACCGCGGGGAAAAAGACGGCGAAGACGCTCCAGAAGTTCATGCCCTCGCTATAGGCGGAAGTGAGCGTCGGCGCCTGGATCGAGCCCCAGCCGCCGGTGAAGAAGGAGAGGAGAGCCGCCATCAACGCCGCCAGAATGAAGTACTGTATCTTGATAGCGAAATCCGCGCCGATAAAGGCTATGACACCGAAGAAAAGAGCAATCAGGGTGGCGAGCAGGCGGGGATCGAATTGGCTGACAAAGGCGATGCCTTCAAGCGATTCGGTGAAGCCGATGATGTAGAAGGCCACCGAGATGGCCTGCGATAGATAGAGCGGGACGCCGATTGCGCCGCCGATTTCACGGCCGAGAGTGCGCGATATCAGGTAATACTTGCCCCCCGCGCGCACGTTCATCGAGGTCGCGATGGCCGACAGGGACAGGCCGGTCAGGAAACTGATCGAGTTGGCGATGGCTACGATCAGCAGCGCGCCGAGCAGCCCGGCCTGGCCGACGACCCACCCGGTGCGCAGGAAGAGGATGAGACCCAGAATCGTAAGCACATTCGGCGTGAATACACCCCCAAAGGTGCCGAACCGGGCCGAAGCGTTCTGTGTTCGCGGCGAAGCTGCCTGTGCAGACGCTGTCATAAGCGGTGTGCGACCTCCCCAAAAGCCTCGCGCCAGATGGCCGGAATCCGTTCGCCGAGTTCGATTCGCTTTGCCCCGATGAACTGTGCCAGTTCCAGCAGCGACTCCGCCGCGGCAGCAAGGGCCCGGGCGTCGGCAGGCATGTCTTCTTCTTGATGTAGGGCGTGGATGCGGTAGATCCCTGTCTTGCGGTCGAGCTGGGAATCCATCCGTCCGATGAACCGGTCGCCGTGCAGCAGCGGCAACACATAGTAGCCGTACTGTCGCTTTGCTTTGGGCACGTAGATTTCGATGCGGTAATGGAAGTCGAAGAGCAGCTCCGTTCGATCGCGATCACAGATGAGATTGTCGAAAGGTGAGAGAAAGACGGTGGGCCCCTTCCACCCGTCTGCGCGAACGGTTTCGAGGAGAGGCAAGGAATCGCGGTGGAGATACCAGTCGCCTTCCCAAGGTCCCTTGTCGTCTTCAATCCGGGCCGGCAGCACGCTCTCCTCAGCAACGAGCTTTGCAAGTCGCTGACGCAGTTTGGGGTATCTGTTGCGAATGAAGTGGCGGGAAATCTGTCGCTGGTCTGCGACGCCTAGCGCCCTTAGCGAGCGCTGGCAAGCACGAGTTACAACCTCTTCCTCGGCCGGCAACTCTTTGCCGGCCCATTCGGGCAGCCAGGCGTCGCGCAGATGCCAAAGTCGCTGGCTGCCGCTGCGGCTGACGCAGATTACGACGCCAAGGCTTTCCAGAAACTGGAGCATAAGGGAGGTGGGCTTGCCGCTGAACCAATTGGACGCGTACGAAGAGACCGCTTCGAGGTCGTCGAAGGCAGTGGCAGGCAAGGGTCCTCCTGCCTGCAGACGATCGATTATCTGTTCCCGCAGGGACGCGTTGGCCGCCATCCACGCACGCGCCTGCTCTACCCACGCAGCCTTGCTGTCAAAGTGGCTCCCAATCCAGCGGCGGAGGAGCTCATAGTCCTCGGTCAGGACGAAGGAAGCGCGGTGCGCATCGCCTTCCACGATGAGGCGCTGCTCCTGGAGCTCGTCGAGCAGGGATGGATCGAATTTTCCGATACGGCTCCAGAGAACGAGCAGTTGCGTCCGCTCCACGGCCCGAATGGGATCGATCTGCAGGCAGTTGATCTGTCGCAAGAGGTCGACAATGCCCTCTTTGGTGGCCGGCGGGCGCGGTGCGGTCAGCCGTTGGGCGGTGATGGCCATGCGGCGCGCATCTGTTGGAGTCAGGGTAACTGGTTGCACCATTTGAACGGGTCTGGAAACTATGTGGAAGTCGGTCTGAAGGGATCTGAAAGGAAGGCTGACGTTCTGCAAGGCAAGGCAACCCTGCGCGTCGGCCGGGTCGGGGTGCGGATTTCGCCGGCTCTCTCTTTGGCCTTACCTGGATCTGAAGTGTAATTCATCTGATCGCGCTTTGCGGCACAGATTCGGGAGTCTACTGGGTCAAGGACTCACGGTAAGTCAAAAAGCTCGAATAGAGTGCTTCAGGTTAAGATGCTCTCGCCGATCGCGCGGTACCCTTGGGCTGCCGCGAACAGGTCTTCCAGCTTGAGCTTTTCGTTGATGACGTGCGCGTCGGCTTCGGTGGCCGGGCCGAAGCCGATTGTCGGGATGCCGGCCACGCCCGCGCTGAAGGCCGCATTGGTGCAGAAGCGATAGGCGTTCAGGCCGGCCTGGATGCCGGCGCCATGCAGCGCGGCCAGCGCGCCGGTCACGAACGGGTCGTTGTCATCGGCCAGCCAGGCCGGAAAGAACTTCTCGGTACTGAATGTGTGGCCGGTGTAGCTGGTATATTCCCCCAACCCGACCCGTGCATCCAGCTTGATCTGTGCCAGTTCCGGACGCTGCGTGATGTCTGCCAGGACGTTGGCCGCGTTCTCTCCGGGGAGCAGCCGCCGGTCGTAGGTCACGCGGCAGATGCTGGGGATGACTGAATGGCCCGGGTAGGGTTCGCTGATGATATCGGTCAGCGCGAAGATTGCAGGCCCCATCTGTGGGTGCTCGTCCAGGGCCAGGTCTTCCACAGCCGCGATGACCTGCATCATGTCCAGGACGGCGTTGCGGCCCATTTGCGGTGTTGAGGAATGGGAAGGCCGGCCGGTCGTAGTCAGGTGGATCTCGGCGCGTCCGCGGCCGCCCCGCACCAGTTGCAGGTTCGACGCCTCGCCAATGACAACGAAATCGGCGCCTGTTTGCGCGATCACCTTCTCCAGCGCCACCCCCTCCAACACCTCCTCCATCACCGAGGCGCTGACGACTGCCCTGCCCCTCAGTTCAGCTTTGTCGAGCGCGCTGATGCCGTAGACCATAGCTGCGAGCGCGCCCTTCATGTCGGCTGCACCGCGCCCGTGAAGCGAGTCCTGCGTTACCTGCCCGCTGTACGGGTCCAACGCCCAGGGCACGCCTGGCGAGACGCCGACCGTGTCCGTATGGGCGTCAAAGACGATGGTGGGGCCGGGCTGCGCGCCTTCCAGGACGCCGATGACGTTGCCGACGTCGTCCGTCCAGACGCTATCGAACCCGAGTGTTTTCATTTCGGCTTCGATGCGGCCGGCGACCTGCGCTTCCTCGCCGCTCAGGCTGGGGATGCGAACAATGTCTCTGGTAAATGTTGTCAGACGGTCTCTATCGAGCATTCGCGATTTCCTTTCGCATCGCCCGCCGGCAGGGGTTGTCGCTTGCAGCGCTCAAGGTCGACGTGGGCGCGCCGCGAAAATATACTGAAATACTAGAAATAGTGCAACTGTCTTTTTTTGAACGATTGCTGGGCGGGCATCGGGACGGAACACAAGGCTGACGGCGGTGTTGGCGTTCGAACGGCAGGGCCATCGATTCGCTGGCCGGCTGCGACGCCCTTTGCGGGGCCTTTTGTGCGGCCCGGGCAACCGTCGGAAGCGCGCAGCGACGCGGCGTACGCCATGACACTTCGTTTCGAATGCGGAATCAGGCGTAGTCGAACTGCGGGTCCCAGCTGCCCCAGCCGTCCGGCAGAAGATCGAAGAGATGCCACACGCTGCAGTACAGATCGCCGGGGCCGAATCCGTCCTTCGCGACGCGCACGATGCTTCCGTCCTTTCTCTTGCGAAATGCAGAAACGCCGGGCTGGTAGCCCGACTGAAAGGTCTCGACTTCACTGTGGAAGCCCATATCCTCGTTGAACGGGGTGCCCTTTGCCGAGTACATCGTGAACTGCCAACCTCGCTCCTGGGCGAATTTCTGTTGGTCAACCGGGCTGTCGGGGGAGACGACCGCAAAGGCGGTCCGGCTCTGCAAATGGTCTGCCACGCCGTTGAACTCGTCCGCCCACATCGTGCAGTTAGCGCAACCGGCGCCCATGTTGTGAATCAGGATCAGGTCGTCCTTGTCGCCAAACATCTCCGAAAGCCTGACAGGACCGTCCGCGCCTTTCAGTTCATAGTCCTTTACCGGTTCGGGCGGCAACCGGCGCCGCAACGCCACCAGCTTCCGACGCGCCGTTTCCAACTCTTCCTGGGCGATTGCGACCTGCCTTTCCAGATCTTCCCTGATTTCAGACACGCACTTCTCCTTACGCTGGTACAAGAGTGAATATCGCGGCGCGGCCCCATGCAGTTCGGCGCATCCACGCGCACAAGGATATTTGCAGGCCCCAGATCTGTCAAGGCATTCTTCCAATTCGCAATGTGCCGCGCCAGGGGCGGGGATGCGGGCTCCAAATCCGATGTCTTGCCAAGCGCTGGCCAGTCAGATACACTAGGGCAGTACGAAGTTTTCGTCTCCTCGATTGGTTGCCGGCATACGCGCCCGGCCGGGCGCCGGCTGTCACCGACATCAGCGTCAGGAGCCTCCCTCCCACATGAGCGCGACTCGTGCGTTCCAGTCGATTGAAACGACCAAAAACGATCTCGGCGAGCAGCAGTACATCGCCGGGGACGAGATCTCGACGACCGTCTATCTGGCGCAGCAGCTGGGCAAACCGCTGCTTACCGAAGGGCCGGCCGGCGTGGGCAAGACCGAACTCGCCAAGGCAATTGCCGGCTCGTTGGACTGGCCGCTCATCCGCCTGCAGTGCTACGAAGGGTTGGACGAGACAAAGGCGCTTTATGAATGGGAATACGCAAAGCAGCTTCTGTATACGCAGCTGCTGCGCGATCAGCTGCAGGAGACGCTGGCCGGGACCAAATCGCTGGCAGAGGCGGCGGACCGGCTGACCGACGAGGAGGATGTCTTCTTCTCGATGCGATTCCTGTTGCAGCGTCCTTTGCTGCGAGCGATTCTCAGCGACGGGCCGGTCGTCCTGCTGATCGACGAGATCGACCGAGCCGATGCCGAGTTTGAGGCATTCCTGCTGGAGGTGTTGAGCGACTTTCAGGTGAGCGTGCCGGAATTGGGTACGCTGGCGGCCAAACATATGCCGATCGTCGTCCTGACCAGCAACAACACGCGCGAACTGAGCGAGGCGCTCAAGCGACGCTGTCTCTATCTCTTTATCGGCTATCCCTCGTTAGAGCAGGAGTTGAACGTCGTGCGCCTGAAGGTGCCGGACCTTGCGCCGCAGTTGGCCCGGCAGGCGGTCGAGCTCGTCCAGAGCCTGCGGCAAATGGACCTGCGCAAGCTGCCGAGCATCTCTGAAACTTTGGATTGGGCGCAGGCGCTGGTCACGCTCAATGTCGACAACCTGGACCAGAAGACGCTGGAGACGACGCTGAGCGTATTGTTGAAACACGAGACCGATCTTCGCAAAGTCCAGCGCCAGCTGAGCCGGATGGGCCGGGACCAAGAGGATGAGACCGACTGGGATGATGAACTGCGCCCGCCGCGCCGCGCCCAGTGACGCCGGCGGTCCGACGAGGTTAAGCAGATGGAAGAGCGAATCGTAAAATTCATTTCAGCCCTGCGATCTGGCGGCGTGAGGGTCAGCCTGGCGGAGAGTGCCGACGCCTTCGTTGCTGTCGAAAACCTGGGCGTGCGCGATCGCGATACTTTTCGGCTCAGTCTGAGGGCAACTTTGGTCAAGGATGTGGAGAGTCTGCCCACCTTCGAGGAGCTTTTCCCGCTCTTCTTTGGCAGCGGCGAACCGCCTCCTCTGATGAATATGATGGAAGACCTGACCGAAGAAGAGGCCAACATGCTGGCCGAGGCGTTACGTCAGTTCGGCCAGCAGTTGCGCGATATGCTGGAGCGGCTGCTGCGCGGGGAAGAGCTCTCTCCGGAGGAGTTGGAAACGCTGGGTCAGATGGTCGGCCTGAACCATGCGGATGACCTGCGCTACCGTGAGTGGATGGCGCGGCGCATGCAACGCGCGCTTCAGTTCGACCAGGTGCGA